>CALPMA020000007.1 GCA_943324545.2 Chitinophaga pinensis | reverse complement strand
ATTTCAAGAATGTAAATCGGGAGCGCCACAAGAATATTCAGAAATCGAACAAACAATTTCGCCTTCAGCATTAATAGAAATCTTAAAATGGATTCAAATTCAGACTAAGAAATAAAAATCAGTTCGTTTTATTTTAGTTATTTTTGTCAAAAACAAATTAATTGGAAACCAACGTTTTTATTATCACCCCTCCATTCACACAATTGAACACCCCATATCCGGCTTCTGCCTATATTAAAGGTTTTCTAAATACGTTGAATGTGCCTACTTTACAAGCTGATTTGGGAATTGAGGTAATTTTAGAAATTTTTTCTAAACAAGGGTTGACTAATTTGTTCAGTGAAGGAAAGACTAATTGCCAAAATTGTTCACCCAACAGCCAAAGAATTTTAGCTTTACAAGACGAATACATCAAAACGATTAACAGTGTTATTTCTTTTTTACAAGGAAAAAATCCAACATTAGCTTTACAAATTTGTCAGGGAGATTATTTACCTGAAGCTTCCCGGTTTTCTCAACTAGAAGAAATGGATTGGGCATTTGGAACTATGGGAACCCAAGATAAAGCCAAGCATTTGGCCACTTTGTATTTAGAAGATATTTCAGATTATATTGTAGAATGTGTCGATGAAAATTTTGGATTTAGTCGCTATGCCGAACGATTAGGTAGAAGTGCCAATTACTTCGATGAATTGTACGATGCTTTACATCAAGAAACGACCTATATAGATAGCCTTTTGATTTCGATACTAAAATCGAAAATTGAAACCATTCAACCTACATTATTTCTTATTTCTGTTCCCTTTCCTGGAAATTTATACGCTGCATTTCGATGTGCGCAATGGGTAAAAAAATACCATCCTACTATTAAAATTGCAATGGGTGGTGGTTTTCCAAATACTGAATTACGTTCGCTTTCTGATAAAAGAGTTTTTGAATTTTTCGATTTTATTACACTCGACGATGGCGAATTACCACTTCAATTATTAATTGATAATTTAAATTTAAAAACCTCTAATGAATTTAAAAGAACTTTTCTTTTAGAAAATGGCGAAGTGGTTTACAAAAACAATACTACAAAATCAGATTACAAACAAGCTGAGGTAGGAACTCCTGATTATTCCGATTTATACCTTGATAAATACATTTCAGTAATTGAAATTGTAAATCCGATGCACCGAATGTGGAGCGACGGACGTTGGAATAAACTTACAATGGCGCACGGTTGTTATTGGGGGAAATGTACTTTTTGTGATATTTCATTGGATTATATTAAATTATATGAACCTGTTGCAGCCAATATATTGTGCGATAGAATGGAACAATTAATTGCACAAACGGGACAAAATGGATTTCATTTTGTTGACGAAGCTGCACCTCCAGCTTTAATGAAAGCATTAGCTTTAGAAATATTACGCCGAAAAATGGATGTTTCGTGGTGGACGAATATTCGATTTGAGAAGAGTTTTTCAAAAGATCTTTGTCAGTTGTTAAAAGCGTCTGGTTGTATTGCTGTTTCTGGCGGATTGGAAGTTGCCTCAGATAGATTGTTGGAACTTATTGATAAAGGCGTTACGGTAGAGCAAGTTGCAAAAGTGACTCGGAATTTCACCGAAGCCGGGGTGATGGTTCATGCCTATTTAATGTATGGATATCCAACACAAACGGTACAAGAAACTGTGGATAGTTTGGAAATGGTCCGCCAGCTCTTTGAAGTTGGGGTTTTACAATCCGGATTTTGGCATCAATTTGCGATGACGGCTCATAGTCCTATTGGATTAAATCCAGAAAAATATGGAGTGATTAAAGAAACTGAAGAAATTGGAACTTTTGCAAATAACGATATTAATTTTAAAGATTCGACAGGAATTGATCACAATCAATTTAGTTTTGGGTTAAAGAAATCACTATATAATTTCATGCACGGAATTTGTTTCGATTACCCTTTGCAAGATTGGTTTGATTTTAAAATTCCAAGTACTACGATACCAGATGACTTTATTCATAATGCCCTCGCAGAAGATTCCGATTTGTCGATAAAGCCGAATTTAAAATTAGTTTGGATAGGAGGAGAGCCGCAAGTTTTTAATTTTATTAAAACTAAAAAAGGAAATTCTTGGGAAATGTCCACTTTAAAATTTCACGATAAAAAAGAATTGGTTTCTATTCAAATAAATCGAGAAGAAGGAGATTGGTTAGTTGAAACGCTCAAGAAAATTTCAGTTCCCAATAAAAAACTTTATACTTTGCAGGAGATAAAATCTGACTTTGAATTGAATTTTGAAAACTTTGAATTGTTTTGGTTTTCGAAGCCCGTTTTTACTTTGAGGGATTATGGATTGCTAATTATCTAATTTTTAGATAATTGTTTTTTTTGTCGAAATATTATTATATTTTTGAGACTTGTAATTTATTCCAATGAGAAACTTTTTTCAAATAGTCTTTTTTCTGCTTTTATGTACTTCATTGAAAGCACAAGATAAAAATGTTTTTGATGTTGCTCGTAAAGGTTCCTTATCAGAAATTCAAGATATCTACAAACTAAATCCAGAGCTTGTTAATGCAATTAATGACAATAAAGCCACTCCTTTAATTTTGGCTTGTTACAGAAATAATGAAGCAGTTGCTTTGTATTTAACTGATAAAGTTGCGAATATCAATTACAATTCTGGAATGGGAACCGCATTGATGGCAGCAATTATGTCGGGTAATAAAACAATTATTGAGAAATTAATTTCAAAAAAAGCAGATTTAGATCAAAAAGATACTCAAGGAAAAACAGCATTAATCTATGCTACCTTTAATAATAACCTTGAAATTACAAAGATTTTAATTAAAGCGGGTGCAAATTCTAAACTTGCCGATAATGAGAAAAGAACGGCATTAGATTATGCTAAATTTAATAAGAATACACAATTAATCATTTTATTAGACCATTAAAATAACTTAAATTAAAAATTAACATTATGAAAAAACTTTACATTGTAATTGCCTTATTAATTGGACTTAATGTTTCAATGGCACAAACAAAATCAACCGGAGTGGTTAGTTTAAATAATTTAATGACTTTGAAAATTGATATGAATTCAACCAATTCAACTGTTACGCTAACACTTACAGGTCCAGATAATAAATGGTTTGGAATAGGATTTAATGCATTCGGTGCGATGGCAAATGGGACAGATTGTTTGTATTATTCAACCTCATTAGTGGATTCAGTTATAACTGGTCAAGGTGCTCCAACTACTGATGCTTCGAATGAATGGACAGTTTCTGGTAACACTGTTTCTGGCACAACGAGAACATTAGTTTTAACGAGAAGTTTTGCTGGCGGAACAGGGGATTATACTTTTGCATACAATTCAAATTCATTGAATATTATTTGGGCTTACGGTTCAGGACTTACTATGGTTCAGCACGCTGGAACGGCTAGAGGTTCAAGTAATCTTGGATTTACCCTTGGAGTTGACGATTTTACTTCGTTAGATAATATTACAATTGCACCAAATCCTTCTAATGGTATTTTTAACATTACAAAAAATTTTCAAACTTCCATTTCTAAAGTAACGGTATTCGATATCAATGGAAAAATTTTGAAAGTTATTGATTCAGAATTAAGTTTAGAGGCGATTCAAATTAATTTATCGGATTTTTCTAAAGGAGTATATTTCCTAGAAATCACTAATGATATAGATAAAGTAGTTCGGAAAATTATAATTGAATAATTTTTATTCCAAATTTATAAAAACTCTATTTGATTCAAATAGAGTTTTTTTTGTTTAACAATCTCAAAAATTGGGTATAATTAAATTAAGAAAATCTTAAGGATTTTACTCTGTTTTAGGAATTTAATTTAGTAAATTTGATCAATATAATAATTGAAAAATGCGTAAGAAATTAGAAATTATTGGAATTTTATTTGTAGTTATTTTACTAGTTGCAATCTCGATTAATTATGTTTTTCATGGTGGCGCCAGAGATTTAGCTTCTGAAAAAGTGGCATTTACAGTAAGTTCAAAAGATATTATTCTAGAATTTGCTTCTAATGTCACTTCAGCGACAAAAAAATATTCTGACAAAGCGATTTCCATTTCCGGCAAAGTAACTGCAGTTTCAGATAGTATTATAACTATCGACCAAACGATAATTTGTAATTTTAAGTCCCCAGATTCTAATATTAAAAAAGAGCAATCCATTTCTGTAAAAGGAAGATTAGTAGGTTTCGACGATTTAATGGGAGAATTGAAATTAGACCAATGTTCAATTAATAAAAACAATTAAAATATGAAAATAACGAACATTTTATCGATCGTACTTGTATTTAGTTCAATAGGCTTTGCATCCGCACAGGATGATTTATTAAATGAATTGGATGCCGGCGCTACAAAGCAAGTAAATATTGAAATAGCTGCATTTAAAGGACTTCAAATTTGTAACATGCAATCTACAAAACTACCTGCAAAAGGGGAGTTTTATTTCTTAGTTTCTCATCGCTTTGGTGATTTAGCTCAGGGAATGGATAACTTTTTCGGATTGGATAATGCCTTTACTAAATTGGGAGGTATATATGGCGTTTCTAATTGGCTGGCCATTAGCGCCTCACGTCATACGTATCAAAAAACCTTTGAATTTGCGGCTAAATATAAAATGTCAAATCAAGAGGTAGATGGATTTCCAGTAACTATTGTTGGATACAATACCATGGACATAAATAGTGAATTGAAAAAGAATGACCTAATGCCTGGGTTACAATTCATTCACCGATTGGCATTTACAACACAATTATTAATTTCAAGAAAATTCAGCGATTCTTTTTCATTTGAAATAGCCCCTATTTACGTTCACAAAAATTTATATGACGGAATTTTAGATCAAAAATCGACTTTATTGTTGGGAACAGGAGCGAGATATAAAATAGCAAAGCGATTGAGTTTGAATTTAGAATATGCTGCAAGATTGAATCTACCTGAAGGATTTGTATCAAACTATCGTAACCCTCTAACTTTAGGTTTAGACATTGAAACTGGAGGGCATGTATTCCAGTTGGTATTCTCCAATAGCCAAGCGATGAACGACGTTGCAATATTTACAAATGCACCTGGGCGTTGGGATGGCACTAAGCAATTGTATTTTGGATTTAATATGTATAGAGTATTTTAAAAAAAGACATTATGAAGAATATAAAAATAGTTTTATTTACATTTATTGGTTTGTTTCTTATTTCTTGTGAATCAACAACTGTTCAAGATATTTCAGGAGTGGTTACAAATCCAACTTATAATGCCAACGTTAAACCTGTGATAACCTCAAAATGTATTGGTTGTCATTCTAGTGGAGGTGAATTCCCAAATTTAGAAACGTATTCTCAAGTAAAAGCTTCTTCACAAAATGGAGAGCTACTTTGCAGATTAGATGCCTCTTGTGGAAATATAATGCCTCAGTCCGGTAGTTTGCCACAAGCAACCATTAATATGATTAATACATGGGCTACCAATAATTTCCCTGAAAATTAAATAAAAGATGAAAAAACTAATTTTACTTTCGTTATTAATATTGGTAAACATCACTTTTGCACAGAGATTATTAACCCGTTCTGGTGAAATTAAGTTTGATGCATCAATGCCAAACTTAGTTGAAATAATCGGAAAAAGCAGCACGGCATCTGCAATTTTAGATCAAACATCTGGACAATTTGCAACTAGCGTGATAATTAAATCCATCCGATTTAAAGTACCATTAATGGAAGAACATTTTAATGAAAATTATATGGAATCTTCTAAATATTCCAACTCTACTTTTAAAGGTAAAATTAATGGTTTTGATTTTAAGAAATTAGTCGCTAGCAAGGTAGCTTATGATATTGAAGGTGATTTAACTATACATGGAGTCACTAAGAAAGTTAAAACTAAAATTTATTTAGCTTCAAATGGAAATAAAGTTGCTGCCTCCGGTAATTTTTTGGTTCATGCTCAAGATTACGGCATTGAAATTCCAAGTTTAGTTAAAGAAAAATTTGCTGAACAAATTAGAGTTAGTTATAGCTTTGATCTAGATTCAAAATAACTGAAAAAAACATAAAAAAAGGAAAAAATTTCTCACCTTTTTTTATGTTATCTATTTCTCCTAGAATAGGCTTCTTGTTGTTTTTTTGCATCTTCGGCAATTAATTTATATTTTACTTTTTGATCTTTGTTAAGTAAAATCATAATATCAAGATTCATTTTTTCACCAATAGCTTTTAGTTCATTTGCTTTTTCCTCATTTCCGCCTTCTTCTTTTTTAATTATTGCATTTTGTTTTTTTATGTTTTCGGTAATAATATTTGAAATTGCAATAAACTGAAGTTCATCTAGTTTAAGTTTTTCATTAAGTTGATTTACCACCTTTTTTACGGTTTCCTCAATAGCAGGTTCTTTTGGTTGTGACCTTTGTTGGTTCTGCATGTTTGGATTTCCACCCATTCCATTTCCCATTCTGCCTTGTCCCATTCCGCCACCCATTCCGCCACCCATTCCGCCGCCCATTCCACCTTGACCAAATTGAGCTGAAACAGATTGTATTGAAAATAGCAAAATTAAAATGCTGATATATTTAATTGAATTCATATCTAATTTTATTAAATTAATAATTACACTGGTTCACCATATAAATCAAATTCGGTAGCTTCGATTATTTTTATCATAACAAATTCACCCGTTTTAACGTAGTGTTTTGATGCGTCAATTAATACTTCATTATCGACATCTGGGCTATCAAATTCTGTTCTTCCTACAAAATGAGCACCTTCCTTTCGATCAATAATGCATTTAAATGTTTTCCCTACTTTCTCTTGATTTAAATCCCAAGAAATTTGAGATTGAAGCTCCATTATTTCTTCAGCTCTTGCTTGTTTTACTTCGCTTGGAACATCATCATCAAGTAAATAGGCATGAGTATTTTCTTCATGCGAATAGGCAAAACAACCCATTCTATCAAATTTCATTTCTTGAACAAAGTCCTTTAATATTTTGAAATCTTCTAGCGTTTCTCCTGGATAACCTACAATTAAAGTAGTTCGAATTGCCATTCCAGGAACAGCAGCTCTAAAATCTTTCAATAATTGCGTAGTTTTTTCTCTCGTTGTTCCCCGGCGCATTGATTTTAATATTGAATCTGAAATGTGCTGAAGTGGGATATCAATGTAGTTACAAATTTTCGGTTCACGCTTCATGATTTCCAATACATCCATTGGAAAACCTGTTGGAAAAGCATAATGTAAACGAATCCATTCTATACCTTCAACTTTAACTAAAGCCTCTAATAGTTCACCTAAGTTCCTTTTTTTGTAAATATCAAGTCCGTAATAAGTTAAGTCTTGTGCAATTAAAATTAACTCTTTTACACCATTTTTTGCCAAACCTTCCGCTTCTTTTACTAATTTATCAATGGTTTGAGAAACGTGTTTTCCTCTCATTATTGGAATAGCACAAAAACTACAGGGTCTGTCACAACCTTCAGCAATTTTCAAATAGGCATAATTTTTCGGAGTAGTTGTTAGTCGTTCTCCTAATAATTCATGTTTGTAGTCCGCTCCTAAAGCTTTCAATAAACCGGGCAATTCTGTAGTCCCAAAATACTCATCAATATTGGGAATTTCTTTTTCTAAATCAGGTCTGTACCTTTCAGATAAACAACCGGTAACGAATACTTTATCTACAATTCCACGTGATTTTTTATCAGCATATTCAAGAATAGTATTTACCGATTCTGCTTTGGCATTATCAATAAAACCACAAGTATTTATAACTACAATATTTCCCTCTTCCTCATGTACAACATCTTTTCCATTGGCACGTAATTGCCCCATCAAAACTTCACTATCGTAAACATTTTTGGAGCACCCAAGGGTAATTACATTGATTTTATTCTTTTTTAACGATTTCGTTCTCATATATTGTAAATCCTCAACTAATTTGAAGTCAGCAAAATTAAACTATTTATTATTAGGAGCATAAAGTTGTTTTGTTTTTATGACTTTATTTCCAGCTATTCGTTTTTCCACACAAGGGCTTGGGATGTTGAAGCTATCGGGGCTAATAATATTCTATCGCTTCAGTGTGAAATGTCCTTTTGAAGTTCTACCATCTTCAAAATAAATTGTATACCAATAGTCATCAGTTGGCAAGGCTTCACCATTTATAGTTCCATCCCAACCTACACTAATTGGGCTAAGTTCCTTCAATAATTTGCCATAACGATTAAAAATATAAATAGTTGTATTGAAATTTTTAGTTGTTGTTAATCCTAGTACATTCCAGGTATCATTAAATCCATCACCATTTGGAGTAAAAAATTTAGGTATTCCAATTACATTAATAACTTGCGATGAGGTTCCACAACCATTTAAATCTTTTACGTACACTGTATGAACTCCTGCTGGAACATCAGTAAATATATTTATTGTTTGATAAGTATTAGGGAAATCTAAACTATAAACATAATTTCCAAGTCCTGTTGCATTAATAATTACGGTATTATTATCACTCAAATCCATAATTGTTGGCATTTGAAAATGCGCAACATCTGAAGCAACTACTTTTATTTTTCTAATTCTAAAACAACCAAATGAATTAATAACTTTCACAGTATATATTCCCTCTGCATTTACATTCAAGGTATAAGATGTAGCAGTTGGAATTACGATTCCATCTTTAGACCAAACATAAGTATAATTAGTTATTGGAGTTCCGTCAATAATACCAGCATTTAATAAAACAAAGAAAGTAGGGTCATTACTACAAACTAATTCATTTGCTTCTATTTCAATTATTGGAACGGGGTTTACATTAAATGTGATTGTTTTTGTGATTTTACAAATAGGATTTATTGGATTGTAAACTACTATTGTTATGTTTTTTGTCAAGGTAACAGGAAATGGATTTGGAAGAGGAGTGGTTAATTGCACATTATTTTCATCATAATATTCATATACCATGCCTGAAGGTTGATTAAAAGTAACTAAATCATGTATAGCTTGGGCATTAGTAAAATTAAATTCACCATTTTGTGATGCAGGATCTGTTTCTTCATCACAGGCAGAAGTTAATGTAGCTGGTATTGTAAAATCAATGGGAGATTTATCAACTATAAATTGAATTGTAGTTTCAAACCAACAAGCTTGAGGGGTGGTATTGGTTACAACCGCTCTTATCGTTTGTGATGTTGATAAAAATGTTGCTGGAAATGGACTTGTAATTAAATTGTTATTTGAGTCTCGCAATGGATTATTAGCTGAGTCGAAATAAGTAACTGAAACTCCAGTTTGACTAAGTAATAAATCACTTTCCAAGTTGGAAGTATTAAAATTGAAAATTCCATCTGTATTATCATCACATTCTCTAGGTATGTTTACAGTGTGAGCAAAAGGTTTTGCTTGAACATTTAAACTTACCCAAGGGCCTAATCCATAACACGCATTAGTTAAATCACTATCAACTCTTACCCAGATATTTTGAGTTGAAGGATAACCAATATTTCGATAGTTAGTAAGATTTGTAATTTCATTTAGCTGTGCCAAAGCATCTGCTCTATTTCTATAATACTTAATATAATATGTTCCTGAGGTTGGTAATAATCCCCTAATTGTTGGAACAGTTGAACTAATATCGAAGGTCGCAACACCATCCCGATCATTATTGTTTGCATTGTTATTACCATTAATATCTAAAAAGTCATCACAAACAGCCGGCAAAGTAATATTATAAGTACTTGGAATATTTGGAGCGGCAACACGTAGGGTAATTTTTCCAACTCTATAGCAACCATTAACGGTAGTAACTCTTGTCCAAATGTACATTAAGGTGGGAGTGGTATTTATAAAAGCAACTGGATTTATTATTTCATCAAAGGTGGGATTCGCATTCGCACCTGCAAAAGAAGTATAATAAGTAAATGTCTCATTAGCTGAATCAGCTGAAATCTGATTATTATTGACAGTCAAGTTAAAAGCGGTAATAGCATCTAAATCATCATCGCACTGAACAATAGTAATATCGTTAATTACTGGTAAAGGGTTAACAATTACTTCAGCAGTATTGGTAGAAACTGATCCGCATCCTCCATTAGTATAGGTAGCAATACAATAGTAATAAAGTGTTCCCACAACAGTTGTTATAGGAATATAATTAAGACTTGTTTCACCAGTAATTGCTGTACCACTTGTATTATCATTTGTAGTATTGCTATACCATTGAAAAGTTGGAGTTCCAGTCCCATCTATAAAAGCTGTTGTTAATGTTATTGGTGAATTATTAATACAAATTGGTTGACTTGCCAAAGGTTGAGTGCTAACTGAAGGCACAGCAACAACTTGAACACTTACCAGTGGACTTGTTACAGAACATGCCAATCCTGTTTGAGTGATAACACAATAATAAGATAGTGTACCTACCGCAGCTGTAGATGGAGTGTAACTTGCATTTGTTGCTCCTGCTATTGCGGTATTGGTTAGCGAACTGAACCACTGGTAACTATAAGTTCCTACTCCTCCGGATGGCGTAACAACCAAATCGGTTGGTGTTGCTCCCTGGCAAATTATTTGAGTATTGGGCGTAATGGTCACTGAAGGATCTGGGACCACGCGAACAAGTGCCGTATTGCTGGTGACACTTCCGCAACCAGAACCTGATAAGGTTACTGTAGCATAAAAGTAATAATCTCCTGCTGTACCAAATGTTCCAGGAGTATAAGAGGAACTCGTTGCTCCTGAAATTAGTAATCCCCCAGGATTAGTATACCATTGATAAGTAGCATTTCCTACTCCGTCAGAATAACCTACAATTAGCGTTGGTATAATTCCACCAGTACAAATTTCTTGACTACCTAGGGGTTGAGGTGTTATTGTTTGAATTGGATTTACAATAACTTGAACAATATTTGAAGTTACTAAACCACATCCACCATTGGCATAAGTTGCAATGCAATAATAATAAATTGTTCCTGTTGCTGAAGTCAAAGGAGTATACGTAGCGGCAGTAGCTCCTGAAATTGAAGTTCCTCCAAGTGCATTAACCGTATTAGAATACCACTGATAAGTAGGTGTTCCTGTTCCGTTCAATAAAGAAATAGATAAATTTATTGGTGCTCCATTTAAACAAACCGTTTGAGTTGATTGGGGCTGAGTATTTACTACCGGAACATCAACAACTTGAACACTTACAATTGGACTTGTTACTGAACATGCCAATCCAGTTTGAGTGATAACACAATAATAAGATAGCGTTCCCGCAGAAGCTGTTGGTGGAGTATAACTTGCATTTGTAGCACCAGTTATTATTGTATTGGATGGAGAATTATACCACTGGTAGCTATAGGTACCTACACCTCCAGACGGAGTCACCACCAAATCGGTTGGGGTGGTTCCCTGACAAATTATTTGAGTATTGGGTGTAATGGATACTGTAGGATCTGGAACCACGTGAACTAAAGCGGCATTACTCGCGACACTTCCACAATCTAATCCTGAATAAGTTACTATTGCATAATAGTAATTGTCTCCAGCAGTTGTAAATGTTGGTGGGGTATAAGTTGTTGTTGAAGCACTAGAAATAATAGTTCCACTCGTATTGCTATTTGTATTATTGCTGAACCATTGGATAGATGGAGTTCCTAAACCTCCTGAATAGGCAATTGTGAATGGAGTAATGTCACCTCCAATACATACATCTTGAGTAGCTAACGGTTGAGTTGTTATGGTTTGAACTTGGTTTACAACCAAATTAAATGTGGTCGTTAAATGACATCCAGAAGCGGCCATTGTTAACCTTACATATATTATTCTATTAACTGTGTTTATTGAAGTGATAGCGTTTTGTCCTAAATTAGCATCATTTTGAGAGGTATGATAAGTTACGTTAACTCCTGTTTGTGTTCCCAGAATTTCACTATTTTTTGAGGTCAAATCGAATGTTGCACTTCCATTGGTTGCACTTCCATCAATTGCATCATCACATTTTGAAAAATTACTTATTGGATTTATTATTGGCACTGCAGAATTATTTACATTAATAGTTGATGAAACCACTGGGCAAACACCTGTTGCTGGAAAACTATAGGTATAAATACCGCCAGCATCAACCGCAGGATTAAATACGCCTGTACCAGAGGTTAAAGCTGGACTCCATGTACCACCAACTTCGGCAGTACTACCTAATAAACTAAATAAATTATAGGAAGGGGTAGTAACACAAGAAGAAGTAGTTGTGTTTACCCCTGGATTTTTAATTTGCTGAATTGTTACATTTACTTTAACACTAATTGTTGAAAGCGCTGTATTACATGATTTTGTAAAAGTGTAAATATATTCTCCAGGTAAATTAATAGCAGGATCAAAAACATTTCCGTTTAATGGGCTACCACCAGTTGGTAATGACCATGTTCCCCCAGTTCCAGGATTTCCTGTAATTACACTAAATAAATCTTTAGTACTATTGGAACAAACACTAACATTGGTATCTTGTGGCGTACTTCCAAAACCGGAATAGTAACCTGCAAATCCAACGCTACCTGTTAACCCAGTATTTCCAAAAACTCCAACTGCTAACGGACCTGTAGAAGTAACAGTAAGATTTCCAGATTGATTACCAACTCGATAAGATACCCAGTCGGTATTTCCCAATACTGTCTGGGCTTGTGAGGCAGGAACAGCAACTCCGTTAATAGAAATTGTTGCATTGGAGTAGGTCAACATCATTAAATCGGAAGTGTAAGTGGTACTTCCAATTTGATTTACGTTTGGAATAGTAACAGAATTTTGAAAAAAGCAACTCAATGGCGGAATAAAATTTAGCCCACAGGTAGCGGCACTTGAACCCCCAGCTAATAATTGGTAAGCGAAAACGGGCTTGCTAGCATGAACAAATATGTTTCTATTATTGGTTCCTTGATAATTAGAGTTGGGGACTAAATAATATTGACCAGCATTCAACAAAATTGGAACAGTGCTTCCATTTACAAAAATTTCTGTGTTGTTTTCGTGAGCAACAATTAGTGGATTTTCAATAGTTGAAATCCCATTTCCTTCTATGAAAATATAATCGGTACCAATTTGTGTTGCAGATACTATTTGGTCTAAAGTTATATCACCTTGATTATTTGTAATTCCTCCTAGAGCATTCCCTGTATTCACTGCGACGGGTTTGTCTGAGGTGATTAAACCTCCAATAATTCCTGTTAGATTTGCAGTTACATTGCTGTATCCGCTATAAACGATACTCTGGCCAGCATTTAAAGTATAGGTTTGAGTATCAGCAGTTATATTTCCTGTACCACTTGAAAAAACAACTCCTGTATTATAATTTGATAACGTTACACTAGTGTTATTTTCAGTTGCCATAACACTGGCTACAAAGTTCTTTCTATTATCTTGAATCTCATTTATAGTACAACCCAATCTAAAACTAGTGCCAATCCCAGGTTTTCCTTTTGAAATAATTGTTTCGGCATGGCTCATATGTCGCATTCTAAAACTAACATAAAAATCTTTAGGCCCTTGAAGCAATACTCCTTTTCCAGAAACAACAGTGTTTACATCGCTTAAACTAAGAAACATTTTTGTTGGTTGCCCTGTTCCTACTGTAAATGAAGCAGGAGTTGATGCTGATATTGTGAATGGAGAACCTGCATAAGGTGTGCCACTACCATCAGTTGCAATTACTTGAAACGGAGTAGTTTCATTGGTAGATATATAAATATACTGATCAGAAATGGAATTATTATCTCTTGAATGCAATGGTGGTATCCAATGTTTGTTACTCAACTGAGAAAATGAAATCAAAGAAGATAATAGTAAAAAAAGTAAAGCTAATTTTCTCATAGTAGTATTCACAAGGTGTAAAAATAATAAATTATCTTAATAGAGCAAAGTGTCCTTTGATAATTCGATCGTTATTTAACAGTATTGAAAACCAGTAGTCATCAGCGGGTATTTGTTGCCCATTATAGGTTCCATCCCATCCATTTCCTCTTGGATTGACCTGTGTTATTAATTTACCGTATTTATTGTAAATATAAATTATCATATTTGGATATTTTGAACTATTTTTAATTGTCCAAAAATCATTATAACTATCGCCATTAGGAGTAAAAAATCTAGGATAATCCAATACAAAAACTTTTGTAGGTGTCGCAATTCCGCAACCGTTTGTATCTCTAATATAAATAAGGTAACTTCCTTCTAATACATCGTAAAATTGGGGACTATTTTGATAATGAACACCGTCAATTGAAAATTCATAAGCACCAATTCCAGAATAATTAATTACGATTGAATTTTCGTTACCTGAAAAATCTACAATATCTACTGATGTAATTGTAGCTGTGCCTGAATTCATAGCAATAAATTTTTTGGTAGCTTGACATCCTGATGCATTGGTAACCGTAATAGTATAATTTCCTGCGGTAACTATAGAAGTATAGTTTGTACTGTCTCCATTACTCCACTGGTAACTTGAAAAAATATTGGGAACAGCAATCCGTTTCGGATTTCCATTACAGATATAAACATTTTCGTCTTCAAAATTAGCTGGTGAAAATGCTATTACTTTTAATTTTATTGGTGTAATACCATAACAATCAGGACCATTTACTATTCTTGCAAAAATAATTTGTTCATTAATAGTACTGTTAGTATAATTATTTGAAAGAGGATTTTGTTGGGCTAATGCATCATTATAGGTTAAATAATATTCTACAATTAATCCTGATGGCAATCCTGATATAATTTGTGGAGTGGCATCAATATTTAAATTAAATAAGGTAAATCCATCTAAATTTCCATCGCCATCACATTTTAAAATTGAATTTTGTGGTCCAATAACTTGATTGGATATTTGAAGGGTTACTGTTGCGAAAGCCACGCAGCCAAAGGAATTGGAAACTCTACCATAAACGGTATTTGTGGTTGTATTTCTATAACTCATAGGGTTTGCAATCGGATTCACATCATTAATATTCTCAAAATAAACCACGTTACTCAACTGTGAATTATTTCCTGTTATAATCGAATTGACTTTAGTTAAATCAAAAGTTGCAACTCTATCATTATCATCATCGCATTGAATAAGTCGGGTATTAGTTAATGAAGGTTTAGCGCTGTATTCAATTATTACTTCATCAGTGGCAACGCAAGAAGTTCCAATTAATGTAATCTCTACTCTATAAGTACCTGAATCTCTCACGGTGTATATAGAATTAGATTGACCTAAAATTTCAGAATTATTTTTAAACCATTTATAGGTATATAAACCTGGAATTGTAACGTCTAAATCATAAGTGTCGCCTTCGCAAATAGGGTTATTTGTAGCTAATAATTTATCTGATCCTAAATTTGCACCAACGTTAAAACTATTTGCTCCTAGGAAAATGGCAGAATCATACAGATTGTTTCCTTGGTCTGCAATTACTAATTTTATATGATAGGGTCTGCCGGGAATTACATTTGCTTCGGCCTTCATAATTACTGTTTGACCATTAAAATTGGTGGGGTGGTTAGTTCCATTAAATGCATCAAAATAAGTTTGATTTGCCGGAGGACAAACGCTCCCAGTTCCTCTAACGGTATTTATTTTAACAGGAATATTGGTTCCTGGAACAATAGCTAAATTTTGATAAGGAGAAGAATTATCTACTGGTTTTAATAAGAAAGCAAAACCATCGGTATAATTGCATTGGCTATTAGTAGCATTTAATAAATACTGTTCGGATGAAAAAATGTAATCGAAGCTAATTTTATTAGTTATCGGAATAAAGTCAAATTCTAAAGCGGTTGCGTTTATGGAATTTGAAATGCCAACTGCCAATTCTAGATCTGAATCACCAAGCCAGGAAGTTCCACCTTGACTCAATATGGAATTATTGGGACCAACTACATAAGTTGCTTTTCCAGTGCTTAATACAATTCCCTCAGTAAAAGGAAAATTACTTGTCCCAGCATTAAAATAGCCATAACTATTTTGACCTCCACTTAAAGCATCTCCGCTAACCGAAAAATTACTTACGTTAGCACAAGGACTATTTCCAACTAAAACGTTTTGAACTAATTGCTGAGCAGTATATGTGTCATTAACTTGAATGTATTGACCGTTTATTGACCAAGATAAGCAAATTAAAAAAATTAAATAGAGGGATTTTTGTATAATTTTCATAACTACACAAATATACTACAAATCTCTTTTTTTTAGTAATTTATAAGATAGAAAAATGAATATTGCAGTCCAACACAAAACTATTAATAGGGAGGTAAAATGAACGCTGTAGTCTTTTACGTTTCCAGCTCCTCCTATGGCAGTTTGAATATTTTTAATTACCGACAATCTTGAAAAGGGTTCCACAATTAAATTTCCCATGGATTCTAATGGGAAAAATTGCATAATGTTATCAGCAGTTTTTCCTTCTGGAAATACTTTAAAATTCAAAATCCCTTTTGCAATTCCTTCTAAAATATTCCACACAAAAAGAAATCCAATTGCAAAAGCAGATCTTTTTACTAATATTCCTAAAAAAAGACAAAAAGAGAAGAATCCTAATAATTTTATAAAATAGGCTAGTAAATACTCAAGGTCCGAAAAAACAATACTAAACTCGGTATAAGATGAAAAACTGTAGCCGAGAATTAGCGACATAACAAAAACAAAGAGGGTTGAGGCTAATGCAAATACAACTACTGTTAAGAATTTTGAAAGTACAAACTCTTGCTTGCTCATACCGTCAATTAAGTTTTGTTTTAAAGTACCATAACTGTATTCATTTGCCATCATTGAAACGATTACAATTGCCAAAAAGAATTTTAAGATTGCAGCAATATAAGTGTTAAAATGCCAGATGTAAGGGAAATTAAATATTCCTTGATCAGCAATATGAAGTTTAAAACTTCCAATATTAAATTTCACTGATGCAATTAGTGCGATGAAAGAAAGTATGAAAAAATAGGCAATTGATAAAATCCTGCTAGACCTACTAAGCCATATTTTTTGTAATTCTATTGAAAGTAATCTTTTCATTTGTTTTTATGATTTTTGATTGACGTTACAATCATTATTTGTTTTTTGTTAATTCTAAAAATTGATCTTCTAAACTACTTTTACGTTTAACCAAATGATTTAAATAAATGTTATTTTCAAATAAATATTTGTTTAAGTCGCTAGCTTCGAGAGGGCTTTTGAGATAAACCAATACTTTCCCTTCATCAATAACCACTTTCTCGATAGCTGGATGCGCTTGTATTACACTTATTAAGGTATCTTTATTTTCAGATTGCAACTCGAAATAACCTTCATTTGAAGACATTCCATCAACAGTTCCTGAATAAAGAATTTTGCCTTTTTGTAAAACTAAAACATGTGAACACACTTTTTCTACTTCATCGAGTAGGTGAGAAGCTAATAAAATAGTTGTTCCTTGAGAGGCAATTAAGCGAATAATATCTCGAATTTGATGAATTCCTTGAGGGTCTAATCCATTGGTAGGCTCATCTAAAATAAGAATTTCAGGATCGTTTAATAATGCGGAAGCAATTGCTAAACGCTGTTTCATACCTAATGAAAAAGTGTTGAATTTACTGTTTTCACGATCTACTAAACCTACTAAAGTTAGTTTTTCTTGAACTTTAGAATAATCTATATTTTTGATTTTACAAACCAGCTCCAAGTTTTGTTTGGCAGTCATGTAAGGATAAAAATTGGGACGTTCTATTATTGCGCCAACTTTTTTAAGTGCTTCGTGGGTATCTAATTTACCGCCAAACCAACTATAGTTGCCCGAAGTTTTATTAACCACATTTAAAACAATTCCTAAAGTAGTAGATTTTCCACTTCCATTAGGTCCTAGAATTCCGTAAACATTTCCCTTTTTAATTTCAAGAGATACATTGTTTACCGCGTGAACATATTTATTGTATTTTTTGTTCAGATTGTTTATAGAAAGTATAGTTTCCAAATTTTATTTTTTTATAAATGTAAGACGTTTATTGTTTTTAAATGTTACAAAAACAATAATTTTTAACAAAAAAATCCCTTATACAAAATAAGGGATCATTAAATATTTTTAGTAATCTAGCTTTTTTGTTCTTTATTGAAATAAACTAAGTAATAATACATTTGTTTTTCTTCATCCCAGCCT
Organism: Chitinophaga pinensis; assembly: GCA_943324545.2. GTDB lineage: Bacteria > Bacteroidota > Bacteroidia > Flavobacteriales > Flavobacteriaceae > Flavobacterium. Next base: position 15,949 of record CALPMA020000007.1, on the reverse strand, counting down.
TTTTCAACAAATTTCTCCGCACTTTCAGGATTAATAAAATCCATTTTAATTTGAATGTGAGTATCTAAATTAATTACATTTTTTATCGATTTTCGTGCATCCGATACGGCTGAATTTGCTATCGGAAAAGTAGTCACATCTTCAATACTGTATTTTTCCCCTTTATCTACCTTGTAACTTCTAAATTCAGGAATTAAATTGGGATTTTCAATTACTTCATTTAAGAAATTACTTTCTTCAAATTGATCATTTTTTGCAAAATAATTCACCGAACGATTCATGAACATCACTTCTTGCTTTTTATCTTCAGCTGGAAAAACAACGTCTTTTGCAAATCCTTGACAGAATTTCAAATATTTCTTAGTGATAAAATTTTCATCTTGAAAAGCATCAACAGATAGGAAATGTTCTAGCCAATATCTTGCATCGTAACGATTACTGTCTATAGACAATATCTTGTAGCCTTCCTCTTTTTTATAATTAAAAATTAAGCACCCTTTGTCTAACTTGCTGAGGTTAATTCCTTGTTGCAAAATCATTTCAAGTGTAGTTCCTTTTTCTTCGAATTGTAAAAAATCTGTTTGAACTTCACTTTTAAAAACTCCAATTGCGTCCACCACATTATTATCAATGTTTACATTAGTTAAGTACGTAACATAAACTTCTCCATTTTTAATGTGCGGATGATTCGATTGCTCAAATAAATGATTGGTAATTTTCTTAGAAACGTCGTGAAGACTACTTGGGTTTGCAAAAACTTCCGAAGCAAATTGGAACATTTCATTGTAATCCAAATCCACCTCATGAGCAAATTGGAAATAATTCTCTTCCTTTTCTCTAAAAGGGCGGAAGAAATATTCTTTCATCAGCGGTACAATTTCGTCGGTAAGATTAAAAGGTTGTCCAGATAAAAATTGAGATTCGTTTCTACTTTTATTGCCAACTCTGTGAATTGACAAGGTTTCGATGTGGGTATTATATAAGTTTAGCATTTATTTTTTTAGGGTTTTAGTATAAAAGCCTCAAAGGCTCAAAGGCATATAAAATTTTTAAAGTGAAATAGTAGATTGTTTCTTCCTTTGAAAAACGACCCTACCAATTCTCCTCTGATCCGTATTCTTCAAAACTATCATCTCCGCTGAACATATCTAGATCGTCTTCGTCCAAATCATCTTCAAATTCACCATAAATGTCATCGTGCATGTCGGCTTCAAAGTTCTTTTCAATCGCTTCATCAGGCATTTCACCGTGAGAAAAAATAGTTTCAGGGTAAATGTTACCAGGAATCTGGTCTTCTATAGCAGCCAATTCCACTAAGAAGGTCCACATATTGATAAAATCGTAAACGTATATAATTTTCGTATTCTGCTTATCAAATAAATCTTGCAACTGATAATCGCTCATTGTTTTTTGTTCGCCAGGAACATCCCCAGAATCAAACATTGGAATTTCATCCTCCTGATTCCAAGTATCATCACAAGTGTAAAACGAAGCCACTTCCATTCCGTCAAAACCAAACGAATTAAAAATCGCATTGTGTAAATCTTCCAAAGTATCTTCAGAAAGGATTGCAATATCTCTAAAAATATCTTCCTCAGCGTCTAGAATTACTCTAAATTTATAAACCATATTCTTAATTTTTGTAAAGCAACAAAGTTAAAATTAAATTTCAGATTTCTATTTCCCATTTCCGTTTTGTTAATAAGATTTTTTTCAGGAGCTATTCCGGCTATCATTCCAAATCCGCTTTATTTTTACTTACGCAAAATTAAGCGGGTTTTTCCCTTCTATCCGGGCTAAAAAAATACTATTTTACAATTGAAATCATAGAAACTTTTATTTAAATTAATTATTTTAATTGAACTTTTATTTTATTTTTTTCAATTTTTTAAGTACAATTATCCTTTTGATTTATGAAAAAACAATTGATTTTAAAAATGGGATTGGGTTAAAGTTACTTTTATTTATAATTTAAGTAATTTATTTTAAAGTACTGAAAAACAAATTTTTAATTATTTACTATCGATTTATTCTATGGTGGTTTTAAGCCTTAAAAAGTCTTTTTCTAATTCCGATTATTACAAAAATAAATAAGGTATAAACTATAAAAAAAGGAACGATAAATTCAATCAAATTCATCGGTAACATAATCGCAATTATTAGCAATTGAAATCCCAATCCGTAAATGGATAGCAACGTCATAAACCAATTTGGAAACGTTTTTACTTTGTAAGCTTCCGGATCTAAAAAGTGAATTATCTTGTCAAAAGTTCCATAAACCAAGGTGTAAATTTTAAACAAAATATCTACGGATTTTTGAGTTTCTCCGGGTAACGCTCGAGGCGATTTGTATTCAAATATTTTACTTGTGGTATCTCCACCTACCGATTTGTTTCTCAAAATAACATAGTAATAATTGTATAAAGTACCTTGCAATTGAACGCCAATAAATGCCAAAAGAGTAAACCAAATGGTTGTTTTTGATACGTAACAAATGGTCATTAAAATCAAGAAATTTAAGACAATATCAAAAACACTATCGAGGTATCTTCCCACATAGGAAGGAGTGTTTTTCAAGCGAGCCAATTCTCCATCTGCGGCATCTATCGCCGATTTTAATACAATGAAAAATGCTGCCCAAAAATAATGATTTTCCAGTATACAAACTATTGAAATTAGTCCTGAAAGGCCAAACAAAAGTGTTACATGAATAGGTGTAAAGCGAGTGTCTTTAAGTTGGTTGGCAATTATTTTTCCAATCGGCCTTCCATAATCTGATAAATCTAAGAATTCATCTTTTTTTAATAGTTTAGACATTTAAAATAATGTAATCTAAGAAATGCGACAATATAGTCTGGGTATTATTTAGTATTTTTTTTATTGTTTTCTAATAATAGATAGAATTGTAAACCAAATAAAAGGGTAGCAATTACTATATGTAAAGTTTGAGATCCAAACGGAAAATTGAAATATAACATCGTAATACCCGATAGAACTTCAATACAAAGTAAAGCAATTACCCAATTAATTTTATTAAAACCTAGTTTTAGTTCTCTGTTTCTCCAAAACAAAAATAGGTTGGTAAAAAGAACAATAATAGAAAAACTTCGGTGCATATAAAAACCTCCTTTAGGATTTTGCAGCCAAACTTCCTTCGGTAAGCCTGTCTCTACAATTTTATCAACCGATTCTCTAACTTGGGTTCCAAGTATGATTTGTATAATAGTTAAACCGAGCGCTGCAACTACTACCCATCTGAATTCAGAGTTGAAAGTTTTTGTCTTTTGTTTTTCTTGAACAGAATAAACTACAAACAACTGTACTGCAACAATAAGTAAAGCAGTAAGCATGTGAGTAGTTATTTTATATGGATTTAATACCGAATCAACTACTGTTTTCCCAAGCCATGCTTGGAATCCCATTAAGAAACAAATCAGTAAACTTAGAAAAATCAATTTTTTATTTTTTTTCCAATATCCAAAGGAGAAAAATAAAGCAAAAACACATGCTAATCCTGCTAAAGCCCCAATTAATCGGTTAATATATTCTATCCAAGTGTGCAATGGATTGAAAATAGCATAATCATGTTTGGTGTATTTTTCCCAATACGGACTTTCAAATTGGTTGGGAGCTACAAAGTGATCTTTAGCAACTAAAAGCATTTGATCTTTTATTATAACTTGTCCTTTTGAATATTCTTTTCCGGGAGTATACAACAATTCTTTTTCTTCAGTTGGAGGAATATAGTATCCAAAGCATTTTGGCCAATCAGGACAGCCCATTCCGGAACCAGTCATTCTAACTAAGGCGCCAGCAACTATAACTAAATAAACTAAAACTAAGGCTGTTTTTGTCCAAGGAAGAAAATATTTTCTCATTATTTTTCTAGTTTTTTTAATCCCAATTTCGCTGCTTTTTTTAACATAAATTCATAGGCTTCATTATATTCATTTGCAATTTCACCTTCTAAAATAGCTTCTTTTATAGCTTCTTTCAATACTCCAATTTCACGTGAGGGCTTTAAATTGAATAAAGTCATAATTTCTTCGCCACTAATTGGTGGTTGAAAATTTCTAACATGGTCACGCTCTTCCACTTCAACGATCTTCTTACGAACAATTTCAAAATTGTTATGGTATTTCTTGAATTTCTTTGGGTTTTTTGTGGTAATATCTGCTTCACATAAAGTCATTAAATCATCAACATCTTCACCTGCATCAAAAATCAACCTTCGAACAGCCGAATCGGTAACCATATCTTCTGAAAGTACGATTGGCCGCGAACTCATCATTACCATTTTTTGTACAAATTTCATTTTGTGATTTAAAGGCATATGAAGGCGCTCAAAGATTTTTTTTGCCATTTTACCACCTAAAAATTCATGTCCATGAAAAGTCCATCCTTGTTTTTTATTGAATTTTTTAGTTGGAGCTTTGCCTATATCGTGTAATAATGCCGACCAGCGAAGCCAAACATCATCGGTATTTGGGCAAATATTATCTACCACTTCTAATGTGTGATAAAAGTTGTTTTTATGCGATTGCCCTTCTATTTCTTCTACTTGGTTTAAAGCAGTTAATTCAGGTAATATAATATCTAAAAGGCCTGTTTTATATAATAAAAGAAATCCAATTGATGGTTGGTCTGTAGATAGAATTTTGTTTAATTCTTCAACAATTCGTTCCCCTGTAATAATATTTATTCGATCCTTATTTTTAGAAATGGATTGCAAAGAATTCTCTTCGATTTTAAATTTTAACTGATTTGCAAATCGAATTCCTCTTAGCATTCGTAACGGATCATCAGAAAAGGTAATATTAGGATCAAGTGGAGTTTTGATGGTTTTATTTTTCAAATCTTCCAATCCGTTAAAGGGATCTAATAAATCACCAAAGTTCTTTTTATTTAAAGAAATTGCAAGTGCATTGATGGTGAAATCACGTCGGTTTTGATCGTCTTCTAAAGTTCCATTTTCAACTACGGGATTTCTACTTTCAAAATGATACGATTCTTTACGAGCGCCTACAAATTCAATTTCGGTATCCTCAAAGCGCAACATTGCCGTTCCATAGGTTTTAAAAACTTGAACTTTTGGTTTTTTCGGAAGCATTTCTGAGACTTTTAACGCCAATTCAATTCCGCTTCCAATAGCAACAATATCGATGTCTTTTTTAAATTCTCTTCCTAATAAATAATCACGCACGAACCCGCCTATAACATAGCTTTCGATGTTTAGTTCTTCTGAAGCTTTAGAAATCACTTCGAATATTTTGTTATTTATGGCTGATTTGTAATTCAAATTTTCAAATTATTTTTTATTTTCTAATCACTTTAACTTGAGAATCATTGGTCAATTTTATTATTGTTGACGGTTTTCCAGCAATTTTATCTTGGTGCAAATTTACAACATAGTCCACACCTTTAATAATGTCTTGGCTAATATCTTTGAATGCAATAGGGGTGGGTTGACCAGAAATATTTGCCGAAGTTGAAACTAATGGTTTTTTCATTTTCTCCATTAGTTTGAAGCAAAAAGGCTCTTTTACCAATCGAATTCCTAATGTATTATCAGAAGCAATTAAATTTGCAGCTACATTTCTAGGCTGATCCAAAATAATTGTTGTTGGCTTTTCCGACAAATCAATAATTTGCCAAGCTACTTCTGGGACCTCTTTAAAAACATTATAAATCATTTTTTCTCCATTCATCAAAACGATCATGCTTTTCTTTTCTTCCCTTTGTTTTAATTGGTATATTTTAGCAACAGCTTCAGGATTTGTGGCGTCACAACCGATTCCCCAAACAGTATCTGTTGGGTAAAGAATTATTCCGCCTTCTTTAATAATTTCGAACGCTTTATGAACTTCTTGGTTAATATCTAAATTCATTCTTTGAAAATTTCAGCAAATATATTACTAAATTCCTATAGAAACCCAACCTTTTTTGATTGAATCGTATTGTTATTTTTATTAATTAAATTACATTTGCTACAATATTTAAGTACTACTTTTATTTTAATCTTTGTAGTTTTTAAACATTTCTTAGCAATAATAAAATAATGATAGGAATAACAGGAGCTAAAGGCGTTTTGGGAAGAATTATTTGTCAAAAATTAGAAAATCAAAAAATAGATTTTTCAATTTTTAATGATGATATTCGAAATGAAAATGCTGTTTTTGAATGGTTAAAATCAGATGATGTTTCCTACATTATTCATTTAGCTTCAAAAGTTGCCGTTGCTGATGTTGAAAACAACATTGCTGAGGCATATGAGGTTAATGTTTCAGGCACCATTAATTTAGTAAAAGCTATTGGTAAATTAAACAAGCCTATTGGATTTTTTTATGCTAGTACAAGCCATGTCTATGAAAGTTCTTCGCAACCTTTGAAAGAAACGGATCTTATTAATCCAATTAATTCTTATGGCTTAACCAAAAGAATTTCGGAATTATTATTACTGGATTATTCTACCAAAAATAAAGCACTAAAATTATGTATCGGTAGAATTTTTAGTTTTTATCATGAATCTCAAAATCCACCATTTTTATACCCAAATTTACTCAATAGGTTTAAAAATGAAGATTTATCAAAGCCTTTTAAATTGTTTGGTGCAAATTCAACTCGTGATTTTTTAAATGCGGAATCCGTTTGTGATTTAATAATTGATTTAATCAAAATAAATCACATTGGAATAGTAAATATTGCATCAGGAAAGTCAACTAAAATTATAGATTTTGTAAAAAGTATTTCACCTGTAGATTTGATTTTTGATTTAGATGATTCAGAAAAGATAAATCATTTAAATGCCGATATTTCTTTATTAAATAAATTATTAAAAACAAATGAATAATAAAGTTTCAATAATAATTCCAACATTCAATAGAGCTGATTTTTTGGTAGAGTGCATCGATTCTTGTCTTGCTCAAACACAGCCTTGTGAAATTATTGTTTGCGATCATGGAAGTACTGATAGTACTCCTGAAGTTGTTAAAAAGTATGGTGATCAAATTAATTACATTCGAAGAGAATTAGATTCTGGAGTTCATTTTTGCTGGCTTGATGGAATTTTACATGCAACTAATGATTTAATTCATATCAATTATGATGACGATTGGATTTATCCAACTTATATTGAAGAATGTATGCAATTATTTACCGAGAATGTAGGTTGTGTTTTTACTGATGCAATTGCCTACCATGATGATGAAAAGAAATTTGGTCGAACTTTGTTTAATTTATCAAAGGATTCAGGTATTTTTCCTTCGAAAATGCTTTCTAATTATAATATTAAAAAATTGACTTCTCCAGGTGCTGGTGTATTTAGAAAGCAGATTTTGTTAAATTCATTGTTCGTAGGTAAAGTTCCATTTTCAAAAAACCAATATCATGGTGTAGGACCAGATATATTATTTTCATTAATGAGTTGTATTGATTATCAGTATTTCGGATATGTAAATAAGCCTTTAGCTGTATTTAGAGCTCATGAAAATTCAATTACTGTAAATGCAGATTCAGATAAAAATAAAAGAACTAGAATTAAAAATGCCTACCAAGATGCGAGAATATATTACTATATTAATAATTTTATTAACACATTTAAAATTTATTATTTGTCAAAATACTATTTCAAAATAAAAAAGAACCTTATTAAAATAAAAAAATAAAATAATGATTAGATTAGCAGAAAATACAATAACTCAGGAAGAGCTTTTAGCATTAAGCGATTGGATTCCTAATTCCCCTCAATTAACTAAAGGGCCTTTAGTTGTTGAATTTGAAAAAAAATTCGCAAATTTCACTGGCACAAAACATTGTGTGATGGTTAACAGTGGTTCTTCTGCAAATTTATTGATGGCTTATTCACTTTTGGAAGGAAATTATTTAAGAAATAAAAAAGTTGTTGTTCCTGCAATAAGTTGGATTACAACACTTTCACCATTTTTACAGTTCGGATTTGATGTATTATTATGCGATAGTAATAATGTAAATTTAGGCCTTGATACAGTTAAACTGGAAGAAATTTTCATTAAAGAAAAACCAGCTTTATTAATTTTGGTTCATGTTTTGGCACATTTGAACGATATGGAAGAAATTAATAGACTATGTGAAAAGTACGATGTTTTATTAATAGAAGATGCTTGTGAAGCGCTTGGAACTTCTGATGTCAATGGAAAAAAAGCTGGAAATTTGTCACTTGCTGGTTCTTTTTCATTTTATTATGGGCATCATATTTCAACAATTGAAGGCGGAGCTGTTACTACAAACGATACTAAATTATACAATTTAATGCTCTCAATTCGCTCTCATGGTTGGTCAAGAGATGTCGATTCTAATTTCAAAGAAGACTGGAAAAAAGAATATAATATTGACGATGTTAGGGAATTTTATACCTTTTATTACCCAGGATTCAATCTAAGATCTACTGATTTAAATGCTTTTATTGGCATTAGTCAGTTGGATAAAATGGAGGAAATTATTAAGGTAAGAGAAAATAATTATAATTTTTACAATAAGTATTTAGAAGGTAAATATTGGAAACAAGAAAGTAAATTTTCTCAATTATCATCGTTTGCCTATGGCACAATAGTTGAAAATAGAATTGAAGTTTTCAATCATTTAAAGAAAAATAATATCGAAGTAAGGCCATTAATTTGCGGTAGTATGGGTAAACAACCATTTTGGATTAAAAAGTATGGGCATACTCCATTAGAAGTTGCCGATGTTATTCATGATTATGGTCTTTATTTACCAAATCATTTATATTTAGATGAAGAAAAAATAAAATTTGTTTGTGATAAATTTAAAGAAGTAGCAGTTCCAAAATCCTTTTAATTATTTTCAGCAAATAAGATTAATTTAAGGGATGTATAAATAGGAAATACTTGTTAAATGATGCCATTTACTATATTAAAAAGATAATCTATGACTAAAATATCAATTATTACTATTAATTATAATGACAAAATAGGATTGTCAAAAACAATTAATAGTGTTCTAAACCAAACTTTTGATGATTTTGAGTTTATAGTTATCGATGGGGGAAGCAATGATGGCGGTATTGATGTTATTAAGCAGTATAAAGACAAAATAGATTATTGGGTAAGTGAACCAGATAAGGGTGTTTATAATGCTATGAATAAAGGAATTAAAGTAGCTAAAGGTGAGTTTTTAATTTTTATGAATAGCGGAGATTGTTTTACTTCTAATACCATTTTAAAAGAAGTTTCGCCAGATTTAACTTTAGATTTTGATATTTATTATGGTAACACCAATAAAGTTAGTCCCCATTCTAAGAGATTGAAAACATATCCTGAAAAACTTACCTTTTCATTTTTCTATTCCAATTCTATCAATCATCAGTCATCATTTATCCGTAGATCACTTTTTGATACTTATTTTTATTATAACGAAAACTATAAAATTGCTTCGGATTGGGAGTTTTTTGCATATACTATTTGTTATGCCAATGTGCCTACAAAGTATTTAAAAAAGACTATTGCCGACTATGATTTTACTGGAATTTCGTCAAATCCAAAATTTGCTGATCTATTTATAAAAGAGAAATTAGAATCATTACACAAGTATTTTCCAACATTTGTAGATGATTATAAGCAGGTAAACGAGTTAAATTCTAAACGTTTTTTGCAATATCAACATATTAAAAAGTACAAGTTGGCTTGGAAATTTTTGAAATTAACAATAAATTTTATTTTAATTTTTTTACCAAAGCGTAATATTCAAAAATAAAATTTAGATTTTTAAGTTATTTATTACAGTTTAATTATGAAAAAAATTCACGTCGGTTTTTTATTATCTTACGATTATGAAAAATTAAAAAATTCTATTCCACCGGTATATAACTCTGCAGATTCTATTTTTATAGCTATCGATAAAGATTATCGAACTTGGTCTGGTCAAAAATTTAAAGTTGATGATTCTTTTTTTGAGTGGCTCAAGAACTTTGATATTGAAAATAAAATAACATTATATAGAGATGATTTTTATGTTGCCGATTTGTCTGCAATTGAAAATGATAATAGAGAAAGACACCTTCTTTCATTAAAAATGGGAATTGGAAATTGGTTAGTTCAAGTTGATGCAGATGAAATTTTTATAAATTTTGAAAAATTTGTTGGAGAATTAAGAAAACGTGACAAGTATCTTGATAACCCAGAGAAAACACCAATACAGATTGCTGCTTTTTTAGTTCATATGTATAAATTTACTGAAAATGGAATTTTGTATGTGAATGCCCCGCACAAATTTATGCTAGCAACAAATTTTCCAAATTATAAATGTGCCCGACAAACCAAAGAGAGAATTATTTATACCAACACTATTTTACTTCACGAAACTTTATGTAGGACGGAGGAAGAATTGCGTTTTAAAATTGATAATTGGGGGCATAATGTTGATGTAAATGATACTTTTTTAGAAAAATGGTTAGCTGTAAACGAAACCAATTATCAAGAGTTTGAGAATTTTTATTATATTGAACCAGACCGATGGAAAAAATTAGGATATTTAAACTCAAAAGATTTTAACAAAATCATGTATATTGCAGAAAATGATAAAAATTTTAATATTTCAAAAACCTTTTTGTTTTTTAAAAATTTTGGACAATGGTTTAAATTTTTATTCAAATAATATAACAAATAATTCATAAATGAAGTCAAATTTCCACTTATTATACCAATCTAAAAAAAATGAAATTTTTGAATTTATTAAAAAATTTAATTCTTCTGGATTAATTTTTGGAGATGGAAATAGAAATGTAATAAAATTATTTGATCTTGAATCTAGGAAAATAAATATTAAATCTTTTAAAAAACCACACCTTCTTAATTCAATAATTTATAGGTATTTTAGAAAATCAAAAGCAAGGAGATCATTTGAATACGCCAATAAGCTATTAGAATATCAAATAGGTACCCCACAACCCATAGCTTATTTTGAAAGCACATCTATTTTTGGATTAAAAAACAGCTTTTATGTAAGTGAACACTTAGAATGTGATTTAACTTTTAAAGAACTAGTTCAGTTACCAGAATTTCCAGAAAATGAGATAATTTTAAGACAATTTATTTATTTTACCTATACGTTACACCAAAAAGGAATAGAATTTTTAGATCATTCTCCTGGTAATACGTTGATTAAAAAAAAGCAACAGGGAGGTTATGATTTCTTCTTAGTTGATTTGAATAGAATGAAATTTCACAAAAATATGCCTTTTGATGTTAGAATTAAAAATTTATGTCGATTGACTAACAAAGAAGATATGGTTAAAATAATGAGTAATGAATATGCTATACTTTCTGGCGAATCAGAAGATAAAATATTTCAAACACTTTGGAAAATGACAACCGAATTTCAAAATAAGTTCTTTAGAAAGAAAAGATTAAAAAAGAAATTAAAATTTTGGAAGAAATAGTTATGAAAAAATAGTATTTTCACTTTTCAAATGAAAAAATGAAAGTTTCAGTAATTATCACAACATATAATTCAGTTGAATGGTTGCAAAAGGTGCTTATTGGATACAGTGTCCAAACAGAGTGCGATTTTGAAATTGTTATTGCTGATGATGGATCAACTTCAGAAACTAAAAATTTAATTTCTAAATTTTCAGCTAAATTTAAAAATCCTGTTATACATGTTTGGCATGAAGATCATGGTTTCCAAAAGACAAAAATCCTAAATAAAGCAATTTTAAAGTCTAATTCTGACTATTTAATTTTTACTGATGGAGATTGTATTCCTAGAAAAGATTTTGTTCAAATGCATATAAAACATAGAGAAATTGGCTACTTTTTATCTGGTGGTTATTTTAAACTACCACTTTCAATTTCCAAATTAATCTCAGATAATGACATTATTAATGCAAACTGTTTTAGACTATTTTGGTTAAAAAACAATGGATATAAATTGAATTTTAAAAGTGTCAAATTGACTAATAATAACTTAGTGTCTCAATTTATGAATTGGATTACTCCAACAAAAAGATCATGGAATGGGCACAATTCTTCCTGTTGGAAATCTGATATTTTAGCAGTTAATGGATTCAATAACGACATGCAATATGGTGGCGAAGATCGGGAAATGGGGGAAAGAATGTTCAATAATGGAATGCTTTCGAAGCAAATTCGATACAGTGCGATATGTGTGCATTTAGATCATAGTAGAGGGTATTCGTCACCTGAAATTTGGAAAAAAAACAATGACATTCGTTCTTTCAATAAAAAGTATACTATTATTAAAACAGAAAACGGGATTGATAAAGTTTAGTTTTATAATTGGAATATTCCCCCAAATGCAATTACACGTTCAAAAAACATAAAATGTTGTGATGCACTATCTGAATTATTAAAGGTAGTTTTGATGTTTGACATATTGATGTAACCTCCTTTTAATTCCCCCTGAATAAAATAGTGTTTAAAGAAAGTGATATTTATTCCCGCTTTGGCAGAAACTCCATATCCTGCTACATTAAAATTATCATGTCTTTCTTGCCCCATTAACATCACATTTGTTTTTGGATATAAAATACCAGCGCCAGCTCCTTCTGTTAAACTAACTTGGATTTTATCGGTATCATTTATTTTAAATAATTTAGAAATATCATCTACTCTAGAGAATTCTGAATTAACATAATTCAAACCATCAGTGTGTTCGAAAGTCAAGAAACTTTCATCGGATAAATCAACAAATCCATTATTAATTACGGATGAATTATATGAATTTGGATAAGTTCCAGAAATTCTAACGGATTGATTTTGAACCATTACGTATTTCATGTGATCTACACCAATAGATATATTATAATGGTCATTAATGAAATATCCTACTCTAAAATTGGTTTGAGGAATAGTCATTTTCCCCGGATTAATATAGTCAATGTGCCACCCTTTTGGTCGGTCTACTGCTTCAACATCATAAATCGTAAAATCGTAATTAGCACCCTTAAAACGAATATCTGAATTGGTATAACTACCGCGATTTCCACCCCAATAAAAATACATTTTCCCCTTGTTATGAGCTGTATATTTTGCTGAAGTTGGTTTAATATCTTGCGAGAAACTAAATGAAAAATAAAAAAGGCTAATAATTAAAACTAATTTATACATTGAAATTATTTTTTATGAAATTTGATGGTATACTATTTCAGTATTCAGGTACAAATATAATTACGTTTTTTGTGGAAATTTTAATTTTTATCAATTGTTTTTTTAAAAAGTTTAAGATTATCCTATTACTCCTCGGTAGGTTTCAATCCAATTTTTTGCAATAAGATCATCATTGAATTTTTGGACAAATTCAAAGCCTTTTTGTTTCATAACCTCTCTTTTTTCTGGATTGGCTAATAATTTTTCTAATTCAACTTTAATTTCTTCCGTACTCTGGGCATCAATATAAATTGAATTTTCTCCTCCAGCTTCTGAAAAACAACCTCCTTTTGAGGTTATTACAGGGGTTTTTGAATACAATGCTTCAATAATTGGAATTCCGAATCCTTCAAAAACGGATGGATAAATAAATACAGTTGCCATTCTGTAAATTGATGCTAATTCTTTCAATTCTACATTTTCAAGGAAAATCACTTTATTTTGAAGATTATTTTCCAAAATATAAGTGTTGATTTCAGTGAAATAAGCCGTTTTTTTACCAATTATAACTAATTGGGTGTCAATTTCTTTTATGGCTTTAATTGCTGAAAGTACATTTTTTCTCTTTTCAATGGTACCAACATTCAAGATAAAATGGGTTGGTAATTGGTATTTTTTTCTAGTAAGTTCAATAAATTCTGATGGAATTCCTTCTTTGAAAACAGGAGCACAACCTTGATATATGATTTTTATTTTGTCAGGATTAATTTTTAAATAAGTGACAATATCCATTTTTGTTTGTTCACTTATAGCAATTACTAAATCGGCTTTATTTGCAGCATATTTAAATTTGTAATAATGGATCTTACGATCAAAATAAGAATACAAATTAGGGTATCTCATAAATATTAAATCGTGAATTGTAACCACTGTTTTTATCCCTGAATTATTTAAGCCAATTGGTATTTCTCCTGATAAGCCATGGTAGATTTCAACTTTATCTTTTTTTATTTGTGAACAAACCGAAAACAGTCTCCAAAGTGAAGATAACTTTCTATCTTTTTTTGTTTGAGGCAAATGCTCAATGATAATTTTTCCGTCAATTGGTATTCGGTCAATTTTTTTGGGCTTTGGATTGTATAACAAATAACTATTTTCTGGATAGTATTGTGCTAAAATTCTAATCAGATCGCGGCTATAATTGCCCAAACCTGTTTTGTTATGAAAGAATCTTTTAGCGTCAAAACCTAGTATCATTTATCTTAGATTGTTTTTGTTAAGAAATAAACGCAATAAATTATTGAATAACTCAGGTTTCAATAATTTATATATTTCAGTGTCATTTTTAGATTCATTAAGCGATAAATTTGGATAATAATCGGAGATATGAACCGAAATATTTGTCGTTTCATTTTCAAACATATTCCAATCATTTTTTAATATAAACGGAGAAAATATTGTAAATGTAGGAATGTTCAATGCCTTAGCCATATTTATTGCTCCACCTTCATTGCCTATCAATGCCGTACATTGGCTTGTTAATGCCATAAATTCACGAAGGGAATTAGCGTAAATTTCAAAATATATTTTTTCTTGGGTTTCCAATTGGCACAAATTATACAATTCTAACGCTGTGTTTTTTTGATTTGGAATGTAATTAAATAAAATTTGAACCGATTTATTCTCAGCAATTTCATCAATCACTTTTGCCATGTAATGCAAAGGATATGTTTTTGCTTGGCTACTTCCAATGGCGCTAATCATTACTATTGGTTTTTTTAAATCAATATTATTCAGAGTTAAAATTTTGATTGCATTCTCGATTTCTGAATTTTCTAAATATAACTTTGGTTTTATAACTTGAAAATCTATTCCTAATGATTTTAATAATTGCAAACGATGTTCAACCGCTTTTGTAGCAGTAGAAATAGAATGTTTCGTTCTAATAATTGTATCGGTATAGAAAAACTTAGAATAACTTTTATTAAATGATATCCTCTTATTTGCTTGGGAGAATTTACAGAGAAGAGCTGTTTTTAATTTGGAATACGAATCAATTATGATGTCGTATTTTTCAAATCTAATCCGATTCATTTGTTTGATAAAACCGGATAATCCTTTTTCAGTATTTGGATCTAAAATGATAGTTTTATCAATAAATGGATTGTTTTCTAATACGGGAGTAGTATTTTTATTCACAATAAAATGCAGTTCAGCCTTAGGAAATTTTTGTTTTAATTCTTCAAAAATTACACTAGTTATTAATACGTCACCAATCATTTTTGGCTGAATCACTGCTATTTTCATGTTGTTTAGGATTTTATTTTTTCAATTAAATCTCGAGTACTGTGAAAACTGTAATTCTTTTTTTTCATCCAAATGATAAGATTATCCAATCGATTATACATTTGAATTCCAGTATTTTTTGAAACATAACCTGGGAAACCAAATCTATTAAAATCTTTTAATTCGGTAAATTCCCAAGGGTGAAAATAGATATTTAAGTATTTATCTTTCAAAAAAGTAAGGTTGCAAATAATTTTATACAACCAAAGTGGAAGGTTGT
Organism: Chitinophaga pinensis; assembly: GCA_943324545.2. Lineage (GTDB taxonomy): Bacteria > Bacteroidota > Bacteroidia > Flavobacteriales > Flavobacteriaceae > Flavobacterium. Next base: position 283 of record CALPMA020000007.1, on the reverse strand, counting down.
GAAAGGAAAGCCAAAAAAGTGGAAAACGGATTATTGGGCTCACCGATGCAGGAATTTGCCAAACACCATCTTGCTTAAAATAAGTTCTTGGCTTTGAAAAATTATTGTATCTACCTGGTAAATAGGTTGGATTTATGGAGGAATTATATGTGTATCCTGCTTTGAAAATTTCTTTTTCATCCACAGGTTGCATTCTTGGCATTCTATATCCAATCACTTTTGTATTGGTAATTTCTTCTAATTTCTCTTTTGATTCTAATAAATGTTCTACTTTAAAATCACT
>CALPMA020000006.1 GCA_943324545.2 Chitinophaga pinensis | reverse complement strand
TATTTTATTTTATTATATTATAAATAATTATATGATTTTTCTGTTTGAAAAAATTAAATCCTACCTTTTAGTGCATTAAAAACCCATGCATTTGCTAGAAAACCAACCCCAGCGGCAACAAATCCCCATCCTGAGATTTCACTATATTTAAAAATTCCCAATCCAATTAGTAACAAACCCATTAGTACCATTAATAACGTTGCCCAACCTAAAATTGTATTTTTATTCATTCCCATAAATGAAATTTTAAAATTTGAATGACAAATATCGTTAAAATAGTTATTAATTCAAATGCTATTACTATTGTAAATAGGTAGAATTAATTAAAAATTCCAACTAGCATTTCTTTCAATAATTCTTGCTGAGGTAAAGAATTGGCTCCAACACCTTTGCTTTTTACATCTATATCCCTAAGAAGTGTAACTATTCTACTTACTTTTTTCATTGGATAATTTCTTAATGCAACATCATAATCTTTGAGGAAGTACGGATTAACCTTCAAGATTGTAGCTACATTTTTAGGATTTTTATCCTTTAATCCATGGTATTGAAGCAATTGAACAAAGAAACTAAATAGCATTCCCGTTGTCATTACTAAAGGATGGTCTTTAGGGTTTTCTGAAAAATACTGAGCTATTTTATACGATTTTAACTGGTTCATTTCACCTATTGCTTTTCGTAACTCAAAAATATTATAATCTTTACTAAAACCTATATTCTCCTCTATGTCATTAGCAGAGATTGTACTTCCAAGAGGTAAAATAATTTGAAGTTTGTCCAATTCATTATTAATCTTTTCCAAATTGGTACCTAAAAACTCTATGAGCATTGCGGAAGCTTTGGCTTCAATGGAGTAATTTTTAGCTTGTAAAACTCGGTTAATCCATTGACCGACTTGGTTTTCATATAATTTCTTACTTTCAAAAACTAATCCTGATTTTTCAATTAGTTTAGTCACTTTTTTACGCTTATCAAGAGTTTTGTATTTATAGCAAAGAACTAATACTGTAGAAGGCATAGGATCTGATGCGTAATTCTCAAATTTGTCTATTGATTTGGACAAATCTTGAGCTTCTTTAACAATAATAACTTGTCTTTCAGCCATCATAGGATACCGTTTTGCTGCTGAAACTATATCTTCAATAGAAACATCACGTCCATAAAGTACCGTTTGATTAAAGCCCTTTTCTTCTTCAGAAAGTACATTATTTTCGATATAATCTGATAGTCTATCTATATAATAAGGCTCCTCGCCCATTAAAAAATAGATGGGTTTTAAATTACCTTCTTTTATGTCATTTACTATTTTTACAACTTCATCCATTGTTTGAGCAGTTATTTAATGTAAAAAGTTGTTAGAATCGGGTATATTTATAAACATAAACTTTTAAACTAATTTTATACTTTTGCTTTATGAAGCAATTGCAATTTCCAACTTATTCATTCCGATTCAAAAATAGTGAAAATAAAGTAGCTATTTTCGATGAAATTAGGAAAAAATTTATAATTATTTCACCTGAAGAATGGGTTCGCCAACATGTGGTTCAATTTCTATTGCAAGAGAAAAAATATCCTAAGTCACATATCAATGTTGAGAAGTTGATAAAAATCAATAATTTAACCAAAAGATATGATATTGTCGTTTATAAACCAGATGGGGATATTACAATTTTAGTAGAATGTAAAGCTCCAGAAGTTAAAGTTACTCAAAGTACTTTCGATCAAATTGCAAGATACAATATGACTTTAAAAGCAGAATATTTAATGGTGACTAATGGACTTAATCATTACTTTTGCAAAATGGATTATGAGAATGAAAAGTATGATTTTCTACAAGAACTACCTGAATATCAATTTTAATATAAATAAATGAAAATTGCAGTTGTAATTTTAAATTGGAATGGTAAGAAATTGTTAGAACAGTTTCTGCCATCGATTATTAAAAACTCTCCAGAATCAACAATTTATCTAGCCGATAATGACTCTTCAGACGATTCGATTTCATTTGTTTCCACTAATTTTCCTTCGGTTCAAATAATAAAAAACGAATACAACTTTGGGTTTGCTCAGGGTTATAACGAAGCCTTAAAATCGGTTAATGCCGATATTTTTGCCTTAGTAAATTCAGATGTTGAAGTTACTCCAAATTGGTTACAACCAATACTTGAAACCTTCAAAAACGAACCAAATACTGCAATTGTTCAACCGAAAATATTGGATTACAAACGTAAAGACTATTTTGAATATGCTGGCGCTGGCGGAGGTTTTATTGATAAATATGGTTTTCCTTATTGTCGTGGGAGAATATTTGAAACCATAGAAAAAGATTTGGGGCAATACAACGATACTTGCGAAATTTTTTGGGCATCAGGGGCGTGTTTTTTTATAAGAAGTTCTGTATACAGAGAATTAAACGGTTTTGATGGAGATTTTTTTGCTCATCAAGAAGAAATAGATTTATGTTGGCGTGCAAAAAATAAAAAATACATTATAAAATACAATGGTTTATCTACCATTTATCATGTTGGCGGAGCAACATTAAGCGAAGAAAACCCTAAGAAAACTTTTTTGAATTTTAGAAATTCTTTATTCATGTTAACCAAAAATTTACCTAACGAAAAACTACTTAAAATAATATTTATTCGAATGTTATTAGATGGTATTGCAGGAATTAGATTTTTATTCCAAGGAAAATTTACACATTTATTTGCTGTATTAAAAGCGCATTTCCATTATTATCATTTAATTCAAATGAATTTAAATAAAAGAGGCCAAATTAAAGTTAATCACTATTTTGAAAGAAATAGTATAGTATATAATTATTATATTAAAAAACAGCATAATTTTTGAAAATTTTTAAATCAATCGTATTGTTATTTTCTTTAATTTTGTAAAAAAATAAACCTCATGAAAAGAATCGTTTTATCATTATTATTTTTAACTTTATTTTCCACTTCTTGCGTTTCTAAGAAAAAATTTGTTGATCTAGAAACAAAAAATAAAGAAATTCAAGATTTATTAAATTCATGCACCGTGAAATTAAACATGTGTATTAATGACAAGGATGCTCTAATTAATCAAATTGATTTTCTAAAGAAAAGTAATACCAATTTAATTCAAAATATGGATAATATGACCACGTTATCTACTAAAGGAGCACAAAATATTGAAAAAGCATTAGAAACTATTAAAGAAAAAGACATTAAAATTTCTAGAATGCAAGATGCTTTAACTAAAAAAGATAGTGTAACTTTAGCATTAGTAACAAGTATTAAAAGCGCTGTAGGAGTTACAGATCCAGACATTGAAGTGAATGTTGAAAAAGGAGTTGTCTTCATCTCTATTGCTGATAAATTATTATTTAAAAGTGGAAGCTATTTAGTTAGCGATCGTGCTAAAGAGGTACTTGCGAAAGTAGCTAAAATCATTAATGAAAAACCAACATTTGAGTGTATGGTAGAGGGTCATACAGATAATGTTCCGTTTATTGGAAATAATATTTTAATAGATAACTGGGATTTAAGTGCGAAACGTTCTACAGCTATTGTTCGCGTTTTAACAAAAGATTTAAAAGTAAATCCTAAGCAGTTAATTGCTGCCGGTCGTGGAGAATTTGTCCCATTAGTAGATAACAACTCTGTCGTAAATAGAGCAATAAATAGGAGAACTCGTATTGTAATCTTACCTAAAATCGATGAATTTTACGAAATGATCGAAAAAGAAATGAAGAAACAATAAATGGATTTTAGCAAACTGCTATACTTCATTCAGAAATAAAAAAAACGTCTTGAGAAATCAAGACGTTTTTTTTATAACTTATATAAAATTGAAAACCGACTCAAAGAATATCCAAATTTCCTTTACCTTCTCTAATTACAACGGGTTCAAATCCTGATAAATCAATAATAGTTGAACCAATATTATCTCCGTAACCTCCATCAATTACTATATTTACAAGGTTTTGCCATTTTTCAAAAATTAATTCTGGATCAGTAGAGTATTCTAAAACTTCATCTTCATCATGTATAGATGTTGAAACGATTGGATTTCCCAGTTGGCGAACAATTTCTAAAGCAATTGCATTATCAGGAACTCGAATTCCAACGGTAGTTTTTTTCTTAAATTCTTTAGGTAAATTATTATTACCAGGGAGAATAAAAGTATAAGGTCCGGGCAACGCTCTTTTTAGGATTTTAAATGTGACCGTATCTATTTGTTTAATGTAATCGGAAATGTGACTTAAATTGGAACATACGAATGAGAAATTGGCTTTTTCCAACTTTACTCCTTTTATTTTTGCAATTCGCTCAAGGGCTTTGGAATTGGTAATATCGCAACCCAAACCATAAACGGTATCTGTTGGGTATATCACTAACCCACCATTTTTCAATACCTCAACCACTTTTTTTATCGCGACTTCGTTTGGGTTATTTTCGTAAATTTTTATGAATTGAGCCATTTTTATGCTTTAAGCTATTACCCTATAATGTCTAATTTTGCAAAACGAAGTAATAACTTCTTGATTCCTCCGACTTCAAATTTTATTTCGGCTTTTTTATCTGCGCCAACACCTTCAAGATTAATGACTTCTCCTTTTCCGAAACGCTCATGCATTACAACATTTCCAATGGTTAATTTATTGTCAAATAGATTCGCAGTGCCAGTAGTAGCATCGGAATTTATTGGTTTTAATTTTCTTACAATTGCCGTTTGTTCATCGCCATATTGTTTCGGTGGCGTTCCTCCTATTGGTTTAGCCAATCGCAATTTTGACTTATCGACATCACCAAATATATCGCTATCAATCATTGGTTTATAACGGTAATTATTTTCTTCTGGAGTTAAATATTCCAAATATTGACCGTCAATTTCTTCAATAAATCTGGAAGGTTCACTATCGGTCAATTTTCCCCATCGGTAACGAGATTGAGCATAAGTCAAATAGGCTTGGTGTTCCGCACGAGTTAATGCCACATAAAATAAGCGGCGTTCCTCTTCTAATTCACTTCTGGTACTCATACTCATTGCACTTGGAAACAAGTCTTCTTCCATTCCCACCACAAAAACCGTTGGAAATTCCAATCCTTTAGCCAAGTGAATCGTCATTAAAGCCACCCGATCATCATCGCCAGTATCTTTATCTAAATCGGTAGCCAAAGCAACGTCTTCCATAAATTCAGCCAATGAACCTCGTGCACCGTCAATTTCTTTTTGGCCTTCGGTAAAATCTTTTATACCGTTCAATAATTCCTCAATATTTTCAATTCTGGCAATTCCTTCAGGAGTTCCATCTTTTTTCAATTCTTGAACCAATCCTGTTTTTTTAGCCACATGATCGGCAATATAAAATGCATCTTGATTTTCATTTATGACCTGAAAACTCTGAATCATCGTTACAAAATCAGTCAGTTTTTGTTTTGCACTAGAATTCAGCTTTAAATCAATTTTATCAATATTTTGCATTACTTCAAATATCGATCTTTTATAATGATTGGCTGCAATAGTTAGTTTTTCAACGGTAGTATCCCCTATTCCTCGAGCTGGATAATTGATGACACGAATTAATGCTTCTTCATCTTTTGGATTGATAATCAATCGCAAATAACACAAAACATCTTTTATTTCTTTTCTTTGGTAGAAGGACAAACCTCCATAAATACGATACGGGATATCTCTTTTTCTTAGTGCATCTTCCATCGCACGAGATTGCGCATTGGTTCGATAAAGAATTGCAAATTGCCCATTCATCATTTGGTTTTGCATTTTCTGATCCCAAATGGTGCTGGCAACAAATCGACCTTCTTCCCCATCAGTCAAACTTCGATGTACTTTAATTTTAGATCCTGAATCATTTGCTGTCCAAACTATTTTATCTAATTTGGTTTTGTTTTTTTCAATAATTGAATTTGCGGCTTCAACAATATTTTTTGTAGAACGGTAATTTTGTTCTAAGCGATAGGTCTTTACACCATCATAATCTTTTTGGAAATTCAAAATATTATTTATGTTAGCCCCTCGGAAAGCATAAATACTTTGAGCATCATCTCCTACCACACATATATTTTGAAATTTATCGGATAAAGCACGAACAATTAAGTATTGTGAATGATTGGTATCTTGATACTCATCAACTAAAATATACCTAAATCGGTCTTGGTATTTAGCTAAAACTTCAGGGAAACGAGATAGCAATTCATTAGTTTTTAATAGTAAATCATCAAAATCCATGGCTCCCGCTTTAAAACAACGATCAACATAATTTTGATAAATTTCTCCTAATCGAGGTTTTTTAGACATCGCATCAGCTTCCATTAATTCTGGATTGTTGAAATAGGCTTTAACCGTAATCAAACTGTTTTTATAAGATGATATTCTACCTAGAACCTGTTTAGGTTTATAAATATCTTTATCTAGTTGCATTTCTTTAATAACTGCAGATATTAATCGAACAGAATCTTGGGTATCATAAATCGTGAAATTGGAAGGATAACCCAGTTTATCCGATTCAGAACGAAGAATTCTTGCAAATACGGAGTGGAATGTTCCCATCCAAAGATTTTTTGCTTCATTGGTTCCAACAATATCAGAAATTCTTTTTTTCATTTCACGAGCTGCTTTGTTCGTGAATGTTAATGCCAAAATACTAAAAGCATCAACGCCCAAACTCATTAGGTACGCAATTCTAATTGTTAAAACACGTGTTTTTCCAGAACCTGCACCAGCGATAATAATCATCGGCCCGTCTTTTTGAAGAACTGGTTCTTGTTGTGCTGAGTTAAGTTGGCTTATGTATTTTTGCATTTTAATGAATAGGAATACAAAAATAGGAATTTAGAATGAGGATTTGGTTATGAAAAACAAACTAAATCTTAACAATTTTAAGTTAGTTATACAATGCTTATTTTCCATGAAAAACATCATAAGCAAACCTAACTAACGTTCCTAAAACGACAACTAAAAAGAATATCCTAATGAATTTATTTCCTTTGTTAATAGCCAGCTTTGCACCAATATAACCTCCTAAAGAATTGCAAATAGCCATTGGAATTGCAATCATCCATAGTATTTTGCCTTTGATAATAAACAAACAAATCGAACCAAAATTAGTTGCTAAATTTACCATTTTAGCATTTGCGGAAGCTTGTAGAAAATCGAATCCAAGTAGGATTACAAATGCCAAAACCAAAAAGCTACCCGTTCCGGGACCTATAAAGCCATCATAAAATCCAATAAAAAAAGAAATTAAAACAGCATAAAATAGTTGTTGTTTAGGGGAATGTGATTTATCAGAATTCATTCCAAAATTTTTCTTTACATACGTATAAATCAATAATAAAGATAAAATCACTAAAAGTAATGGTTTCATAAAATCATTACTCATATAAGTCAACAAGGCAGAACCTAAAAAGGCTGATGGGACTGCTAATACCATCATTAGAATGAGTAGTTTCCAATTCATTTCAATTTTCTTTAAATACTGAATTGCAGCAAAAAAAGTTCCGCTAAAAGATGGAACTTTAAGAGTTCCAATAATTGTTGAAACCGGCAGATTGGGTAACAAAATCATTCCCATAGGCGTTTGAATTAATCCACCGCCACCAATAATTGCATCAATAAATCCAGCTAAAAATGCAGCTACACATAATAATGTTATAACTAGAATATCCATTTTTTATATAAATTTTATCAAATGTAAGCTATAAGTTTATTTCTTTATTCGTTAATTTGTTTTTTTTAATTCTAAAAATAACTATAAACAATAAAAATGGATACTACAAAATTGATCGAATTATTAAGTTATACATTACCAGCAATTATTACTGGTTTTGTAGCCTATTATTTTTTCAACTTACACACTAAAAACGAAGAAGGAAGACGCAGGTATTTATTGAATAAAGACACTCAAAAAGATGCATTACCATTGAGATTACAGGCTTTTGAAAGAATGACTTTGTTTTTAGAAAGAATTAATCCTGGGAAATTATTAATTAGAATTTCTCCCAATTCAGAAAATAAAAATGATTATGAGAATTTATTGATTTCAACTATTGAACAAGAGTTTGAGCACAACTTAACCCAACAAATTTATATGTCAGATGAATGTTGGACTGTTATTCTTACTGCTAAAAACGCTACCATTCAAATGATACGAAGAACCAATATGGGTGATCGTGTTGATACGGCAAACAAACTTCGTGAAGTAATCATGAATGATTTAATGGATAAGCAATCGCCATCAAGCGTCGCATTATCCTATATAAAAAATGAAGTTAAATACTTGTTCTAAATAAAAAAACCTTTCAATGAAAGGTTTTTTTATGCTAATGTAGTTTATAATTATTTTCTAACAATTACTTTTTCTACTGCTTCCACAATTGCTTGATTGTTCAATTTGTATTTTTCCATTAATTGTGAAGGAGTTCCACTTTCTCCAAATGAATCGTAAACTGCTACAAATTCTTGAGGCGCAGGATGGTTAGAAGACAATACTCTTGCAACACTTTCTCCTAATCCACCTAGAATATTATGTTCTTCGGCAGTTACAATGCATTTTGTTTTTGCCAATGATTTTAAAATCGCAATTTCATCCAGTGGTTTAATGGTGTGGATATTAATAACCTCAGCAGAAATACCCTTTTCTTTAAGTGCTTCTGCGGCTAATAAAGCCTCCCATACTAAATGACCTGTAGCTACGATAGTAACGTCGGTTCCTTCATTTAATACAATTGCTTTCCCAATTACAAATGGTTCTTCAGCTGGCATAAAATTAGGAACTACAGGACGGCCAAAGCGCAAATAAACAGGACCATGATGTTCTGCAATTGCAATAGTTGCTGCTTTTGTTTGATTGTAATCACAAGTATTAATTACTGTCATTCCAGGTAACATTTTCATTAATCCGATGTCCTCTAAAATTTGGTGAGTCGCACCATCTTCTCCAAGAGTTAAACCGGCATGCGAAGCACATATTTTTACATTTTTATCAGAATAAGCTACCGATTGACGAATTTGATCGTAAACTCTACCGGTTGAGAAATTAGCAAACGTTCCGGTGAATGGAATTTTACCTCCTATTGTTAAACCAGCTGCAATCCCTATCATATTCGCCTCAGCAATCCCGATTTGAAAAAAACGCTCTGGGTGATTTTTCTTAAAATCATCAAATTTTAAGGAACCGATTAAGTCGGCGCAAAGTGCAACAACTTTTTCATTAGTTTGTCCTAATTCTGTCATTCCAGCCCCAAAACCAGAACGGGTATCTTTACTTCCTGTATTTGTATATTTTTTCATTTTTTTAGTTAATCTGTTCTTTTGTAATTAATTGAGTTGTATTATATAATTATTTATTTATTTATTTTCTGAAAACTAAATTTTCATTTTTTACAGTAAAATTGACATCAACAGTTTTTTCTAGAACTAAATTTTGCTCTAAAACTGTATTACTACCCTTTTTAAATTTCAGTGAAGTAGGAATACTGCTTTCATCAACTTTTATTTCCTCACAAAATAAAAAATGATGTTGAAGAATTTTAATTAATGGTTTTAAAATAGGAAAGTCATATGGTTTTGAAATAACTTCAATTTCAAAGAACTTTTTTTTCTTTTTCTTAGTATTATACTCTGTCATTACTATCATTGAATACTGACCACTATTTTTTGTTTCTTCTATTTTAACTTTAGAACAATCAATAGAACAATTATCAGGATTAAAACGATTTGAAAATAAATATTCAAAGTCTTTATTTTCATTAATGCTTTTAATATAATATCTATGACCTATATTTAAATTGTTATCTATTAAATATGAGCTTACTTCATCATTCCAATGACTATTTACAAGATAATAAGAGGTGTTTTTTGAATTAAAAAACACAGATATTAAAGTATTCTCAGGGTAGTTACTATTGCTTGCTTTATATTGAATCAACCTATCAAAATGATACTCTTGACAAAAAACATTTTGACAAAAAAGAAAAAATACTATAGCAATGGCTTTAATCATTCAATTAATAATCTCCTAAAGTTTCAGGGTTTTGAGCCAATGCCGTTTCTAATTGCGCGTCATTTGGTGCTTTTCCATGCCAAGCATGACTAAACATCATATAATCAACACCATTTCCCATTTCTGTATGTAATAAAACACAAACTGGTTTTCCATTTCCAGTTCTTGATTTTGCTTCTTGCATTCCAGCAATAATAGCTTCAATATTATTTCCTTCTTTAATTTCTAATACATCCCAATCGAAGGCCTCAAATTTGGCACGAATACTCCCCATCGGTAAAACCTCATCGGTAGAACCATCGATTTGTTTTCCATTTAAGTCAATTGTCGCAATTAAATTATCTACTTTATAAGCAGAGGCATACATAATTGCTTCCCAGTTTTGACCTTCTTGTAATTCTCCATCACCGTGAAGAGTATAAATTAGGTTTTTATCTCCGTTCAATTTTTTAGCCAATGCTGCACCAATACCCACAGACAAACCTTGACCTAAAGAACCTGAAGCCATTCTTACTCCTGGTAAATTATCATGAGTGGTTGGATGTCCTTGTAATCTAGAATTTATTTTTCTGAAAGTAGCTAATTCCGAAACAGGAAAATAACCGCTTCTTGCTAAAACGCTGTAAAAAACAGGTGATATATGACCGTTGGAAAGGAAGAAAAGATCTTCGTCAATTCCGTCCATATTGAAAGTATCTCTTCTGTTCATGATACTTTGGTAAAGGGCAACTAAAAATTCTGCGCAACCTAAAGAACCCCCGGGGTGACCTGAATTTACTGCGTGTACCATTCGAAGAATGTCTCTTCTAACTTGGATTGTTAAATCGTTTAATTGTTGTGTGTTGGGCTTCATTGTGTGTGTTAAAGTTAAACTTATGCAAAGATAATCAGATAACTCTGTTGGCAAGTGTCTAAAAATAAAAAATCCTAACAAAGTAGGATATTTTATTAACAATTCAATAATTTCTTAATTGGCTAGCTTTTGGTCTACAACACGATTCATATAATCTTGAATAAAGGCTTTGCAATTGAGTTCCAAGGTATTCATTTCGGCATTTCTATGCGCTATTAAATTTGTTTTTAAAGCCTTATCGTCTTTATTAAAAAAACCAATAGCATTAGTTCCGTCAAATGTGCAAATGTAGTTCCCTCTAGAAAATTGATAAATAGTACCTGTTGAATTGATTACAAATGGAGTACTGATTTTGGTATCAAATAGGCTTCTGCCCCAACTCCTAAAAGGTTTTATATAACCAATCATATCTAAGATTGTTGGATAAATATCTATTTGTTGCGCCAAATCATTATTTATTCCCACCAAGTTACTATTTGGTTTATAAATAATAATAGGTACTGCATATCTATTTATTGGTTTTTGGAATTCGTCATAATATATTTGATTACAATGATCGGCTACAAAAACAAAAATAGTGTTGTTGAACCAAGCCTCTTTCTTAGCTTCATTAAAAAATTGTTTCAAGGAATAATCGGTATATTCAGCAGACTTATGAATAGGAACTCCGCCTTCACGGAATTTATATTTATATTTTTCAGGTATTATATAAGGCTCATGAGACGAGACTGTGAATACAGTCGCAAAAAAAGGCGACTTCTTTTTGTCTAATGTCTTTTTCATGAATTGAAGGAATGGCTCGTCCCAAATACCCCAAAACCCATCAAATTGTGAATCGTCATTGAATTCGGTTCTACCATAGTAATTATCGATTCCTAAGATATTTGCAAATCCCAAAAAGCCCATGGAACCGTTGGCAGCACCATGAAAAAACGACGTGTTGTAACCCTCACTTTTTAAGGTAGAAACTAAGGATTCTATTTTTTGTTTTGGATAAGGCGAAGAAGTAAATGCATCCTTAAATGAAGGAATTCCTGCTAATACAGAAGACATTCCATGAATAGACTGACGCCCATTTGCGTAGGCATTAGTAAAAATCATACTGTGTTGCGATAAGGAATCTAGAAAAGGAGCATGACTTTTATAGTTTGGAATTTTGACATTTTTATTAAGTGCTCCAATGTATTCACGTCCATAACTCTCCATTATAAACACCACTACATTAGGCTTTGTAGTTGGATTATTGTGATATAATTTAACTGGCTGAACCAATGTATTAATTACTTGCTGATTGACCTCTTTAAAATCGGGTTTAATAAAGCTGTTGCTAAAAAGAGTTCTAATAATTGCAAATGGAGTATTTAGCACAATGTCGGAGTGAACAATATTTTTCACATGTCGGCTTGCATCAACCAGATTGATTGGTCGAGTTGACTTTTTAAAATCGCCACCACGAATTCCACCAATTGTTAATAGCACAACAAACAAAAAGCCTAGGATTGAAAATCCGATGTAAGGAATTTTCTTTGATGGTATAAATTGTTTTACAGTCACCTTTTTATAAAGATAAATCCATACTGATGAGAACAATAAAAACAATAAAAACACATGCCAATATTGCATCAGAAAGCTTGAAAATAAAACGGCTTTATTCGTTTCGTGTTCCAGGACATTTAAAACCACAATTGTGGTTCTAGCAAAGGTGAATTTATAATAAATGAAATCAATAAAATTTGTTGCATAGGCCAATAAATTCAATGAAAAATACAAATAAAATAAGAACTTCTGGTAGCCTTGATTAGTATTTTTAAATACTGGAAAAACAGAGAATACTATAAAAAGTAAATTGGCATATAAAATAGCCGTAGTGTCAAAAGCCAATCCGTAATAGCAAAGGGTAAGAAATTCAGTTACTGAATCGACCTTTAGAAGTTGTAAATTGTAAATATAAAATAATACTCGCGCAAAAAAATAAAAAATATAAGCGAGTGAGAGTCTGTAAAACAGAACTTTATATTCGTTTAATCGCAAGTGCTGGTTCATATTAAAATGAATTATTTTGAAATAGTTGCAAATATATTACAATTAATTTAAGGTAAAGTTAATATTAAAATAAAGTAAATATTTTATCGAATTGTGAAATTCACCACTAGTTAAGTGAGTGATGGAAATGGAAATCCTATTGCGGAACCGCGTGTAGCGAGAGATTATAATGAACAGTACGACCGAGTTGAAGTGAAGTTTGAATTTCAGTTAAACCTACAAACGAGGGCGCGCCAAAAAACTACCAAAACTTGAAATTCGTGTTAATTTATTTGGTATTACCCCACTCGTAAAATACAATTCTCTTATATTTGCTGACTGAAAAAAGCCAATATGAAGTTTGATTTATTAAAGACTGATCCGCAATCTCAAGCTCGTGCGGGAACAATTACTACCGACCACGGTGTGATTGAAACGCCAATTTTTATGCCTGTTGGAACGGTTGCTTCTGTAAAAGGGGTGCACCAACGAGAATTAAAAGAAGAGATTAACCCAGATATTATTCTTGGAAATACCTATCATTTGTATTTGCGTCCTCAAACGGAAATTCTTGAAAAAGCGGGTGGATTACACAAATTCATGAATTGGGATCGAAATATTTTAACTGATTCTGGCGGTTATCAGGTATATTCTCTTTCGGCAAATAGAAAAATTAAGGAAGAAGGAGTGAAATTTAAATCGCATATTGACGGTTCGTATCACTTTTTTACGCCAGAAAATGTAATGGAAATTCAACGAACCATTGGAGCTGATATCATTATGGCTTTTGATGAATGCACCCCTTACCCCTGTGATTACAAATATGCGCAACGATCGATGCACATGACGCATCGTTGGTTGGATCGTTGTATCAATCACTTGGAAAAAGTACCAGTGAAATACGGTTACGATCAAACTTTTTTCCCAATTGTTCAAGGAAGTACTTACAAAGATTTGCGCATGCAATCGGCAGAATATATAGCAAATGCTGGCGCTCAAGGAAATGCTATTGGCGGACTTTCAGTGGGGGAACCTGCCGAAGAAATGTACGCCATGACTGAAATTGTTACTGCAATTTTACCACAAGATAAACCGAGGTATTTAATGGGTGTTGGAACTCCAATAAATATATTGGAAAATATAGCACTTGGAATTGACATGTTTGATTGTGTAATGCCTACTAGAAATGCAAGAAACGGAATGTTATTCACCGCAAACGGCACCATCAATATCAAAAATAAAAAGTGGGAAGATGATTTTTCACCAGTAGATGAAATGGGGATCACCTTTGTAGATAGAGAATATTCGAAAGCCTATTTGCGTCATCTTTTTGCTGCCAATGAATATCTAGGAAAGCAAATTGCCACAATTCACAACCTTGGTTTTTATATGTGGTTGGTTCGTGAGGCTAGAAAACATATCTTAGCGGGAGATTTCAAATTTTGGAAGGAAATGATGGTAAAAAACATGAGCCAAAGATTATAAAATGCAATGAAAATAATTGATAAATACATATTAAAACGTTATCTAAGCAATTTTTTTGTTATGCTAATCATGTTTATCCCTATTGGAATTATCATAGATGTATCGGAAAAAGTTGATAAAATGATTGAATACAAAATTCCATTTTCAGCTATTGCTATTTATTATTTCAACTTTACCATTTATTTTGCAAATCTATTATTCCCTATATTTCTTTTTCTATCAATTATTTGGTTTACTTCAAAATTGGCCAATAATACTGAGGTAATCGCCATATTGAGCTCAGGAATTTCATTTACAAGGTTCATGCGTCCCTACTTAATTGGAGCAACTATAGTATCGGTTTTGGCCTTTTTAATGGGGATTTTTTTATTGCCAAAAGCAAGTGAAGGATTCAATAATTTTAGGTACACTTATTTAAGAACAGGTGGTAAAGAAATAATGCGTGAAAATTCAGATGTTTTCAGACAAATTAGTAAAGATGAATATATTTATGTGGGAAGTTTTAACCAAGTCTCCAATATGGCTTTTAATTTTTCAATGGAAAAATTTGATAAGGACCAATTAAAATATAAAATCACGGCCAGCAGAATAAAATGGAATTCACTGAAAAAAAATTATACGCTTTATGATTACAATAAAAGAACAGTTGGAGAATTATCTGATAAAATTGAAATGTCCGAGCAAAAAGATACTGTATTTAGTTTTGATCTCGAAGATTTAACGCCAACTGTTTATGTTGCTGAAACACTGTCTATATTAGAATTAAATCATTTTATAGACAAAGAAATTAAAAGAGGAAATGCTAATATTAGTGTATATTTAGTGGTGCTTTATAAAAAATACAGCTTACCTGTCTCAGCATTTATTCTCACTATTATTGCACTTTCTGTTTCTTCAATGAAACGAAGAGGTGGAATGGGAATCAATTTAGCTATTGGAATTGCAATAGCTTTTGCCTTTGTATTTTTTGATAAAATATTTGGCGCTTTAGCCGAAAAATCTACTATAAACCCATTTATAGCGGTTTGGTTGCCAAACGTTTTATTTGGAATTCTTGCAGTATACTTACTTAAATATGCCAAACGATAACCTAAAAAGCTACTTGCATCTCCATTTTATTGTATTTGTATGGGGATTTACAGCGGTTCTAGGAAAACTGATAACGCTAGACGCCTTACCTTTAGTTTGGTTTAGAATGCTTTTGGCTGTAGGTTTCATAATCATTTATATTGGCATCCATAAAACATCCTTACGAGTTCCAAAAAAAATACTTATCGGATTTCTATTTGCAGGATTAATAATTGCTTTACATTGGTTTACTTTTTTTAAAGCAATTAAGGTTTCCAATATATCAGTCACACTGGCTTGTTTATCTACAGGGGCATTTTTTGCGTCTTTATTAGAACCCATTTTCTATGGCAGAAAAATTATCTGGTACGAAGTGTTGTTTGGAATTATAGTATTTCTAGGGCTTTACATCATTTTTAATATTGAAGGGAAGTTCATTAACGGGATTTTATTGGCCTTAAGCTCGGCATTTTTATCAGCATTATTTTCAATGATTAATGGCAAGTATGCTAAAGAATACGATTCTTCAATTATTTCTTTTTACGAACTTTTAGGAGGAGTTTTATTCTTTTCAGTTTTCCTATTTTTTTCTGGAAGTTTCAATTCTAAATTCTTTGAAATATCAAATTCTGATTGGGTATACCTAATCATTCTTAGTACTTTTTGTACTGCCTACGCTTTCATAGCATCGGTAAAAGTGATGAAATTTTTAAGTCCATATACGGTAATGCTAACCATTAATTTAGAACCCATTTACGGAATTATTTTGGCTATAGTTGTATTCAAGGAAACCGAAAAAATGAGTGTCAACTTTTATATTGGTGCTTTAATTATCCTATCAACGGTAATCCTAAATGGAGTTATCAAGTATTTCCATAAAACTAAAAATGCTTAATATTTCAAGTGTAGTTTAACCCCGATCAAACAAAAAAGCATCTACTTTTAACTTAATAAATGTCATTTTACATTCATTAAATTTTTCAATCTTTAAATTAAAAACTATATTTGCGTTCTAAAATATAAATGCACATACCCTATGGAATATTTAGATTTTGAGCTTCCAATAAAAGAACTAGAAGAACAATTAGACAAATGTGAAATCATCGGACAAGAATCAGATGTTGATGTTTCAGATCCTTGTAAGCAAATCTCTAAAAAATTAGAAGAGACCAAACGCGAAATATATAAAAACCTAACGGCTTGGCAACGCGTTCAATTGTCACGTCATCCAAACCGA
This sequence comes from Chitinophaga pinensis, assembly GCA_943324545.2. Lineage (GTDB taxonomy): Bacteria > Bacteroidota > Bacteroidia > Flavobacteriales > Flavobacteriaceae > Flavobacterium. The sequence continues at coordinate 18,547 of CALPMA020000006.1, read as the reverse complement.
CCTTATACTATGGACCATGTTAACGCTTTGTGCGGAGACACTTTCCTTGAAATGTTTGGTGATAGAAATTTTAAAGACGACAAAGCCATGATCGGTGGATTAGGAAAAATTGGTGGGCAATCTTTCATGATCGTGGGTCAACAAAAAGGGTACAATACAAAAACACGTCAATACCGTAACTTTGGTATGGCAAATCCTGAAGGATATAGAAAAGCCTTGCGTTTAATGAAAATGGCCGAAAAATTTGGAATTCCTGTAGTTACCTTAATTGATACTCCAGGAGCATACCCAGGTTTAGAAGCGGAAGAACGGGGTCAAGGAGAAGCAATTGCAAGAAACATTCTTGAAATGATGCGATTAAAAGTGCCAATTATCACTGTTATTGTTGGTGAAGGAGCTTCAGGTGGTGCATTAGGAATTGGTGTTGGAGATAAAGTATACATGTTGGAAAACACCTGGTACTCTGTAATTTCTCCAGAATCTTGTTCGTCTATTCTTTGGAAAAGCTGGGAATACAAAGAACAAGCGGCAGATGCATTGAAACTAACTTCTGCCGACATGAAAAAGCAAAATTTAGTAGACGATATTATACCTGAACCTCTTGGAGGAGCTCATTATGATCGTGAAACTACATTTAAAACAGTAGAGAAATACATCTTGAAAGGATACAATGAACTAAAAGACTTATCAACAACTGAATTAGTAGCCAAAAGAATGGACAAATACAGTAAGATGGGTGAATATAAAGAATAAACTAGTTAAAATCTTTAGAAAATCCGAAGCCTTACCGTTTCGGATTTTTTTTTACTTATAAACAAAAAAAGGTTAGTTATCAACAAATATTAGTAATAACTCATCGAATATTTTTTTTATTTTTTTGGTACTTTCGCTAAATGGAAAAATCGGTCAACCTCAACCCTATAAAAGTAGAAAAAACTACAATTATCAATTTAGAAAAAGGAAAGCTTCCACCACAAACTCTAGAATTAGAGGAAGCGGTATTGGGAGCGATGATGATTGATAAAAAGGGAGTTGATGAAGTAATTGATATATTACAGCCGGAAGCGTTCTATAAAGATGCTCATAAATATATTTTCGAGGCAATATTTCAATTATTCACCGATTCTCAACCAGTAGATTTATTGACTGTTTCTGCTCAACTTAGAAAAAACGGTAAATTAGAATTGGCGGGTGGCGATTACTATTTGATTCAACTTACACAAAAAATATCTTCTTCGGCACACATTGAATTTCACTCTAGAATTATCTTACAAAAATTTATTCAACGAAGTTTAATCAGAATTTCATCTGAGATAATTGAAGATTCTTATGATGAATCTACAGACGTTTTTGATTTATTGGATAAAGCAGAATCTAAATTGTATGAAGTAACTCAAGGAAACATTAAACGAAGTTCAGAAACTGCTCAAAGTTTAGTAATTCAAGCTAAAAAGAGAATTGAAGAAATTGCTGGAAAAGAAGGTTTGAGCGGAATAGCCACTGGATTTGACAATTTGGATAAAGTGACATCTGGCTGGCAACCAAGTGATTTAATTATCATTGCAGCACGGCCTGGTATGGGAAAAACAGCATTCGTGCTATCTATGGCTAGAAACGTAGCTATCGATTATGGACATCCTGTAGCGCTTTTTTCTCTTGAAATGTCTTCTGTTCAATTAATTACCCGATTAATTTCATCTGAAACGGGACTATCTTCAGAAAAATTAAGAACTGGTAAATTAGAAAAACATGAATGGGAACAATTGAGTATAAAGGTGAAAAACTTAGAAAAAGCGCCTTTGTTTATTGACGACACACCTTCCTTATCTATTTTTGATTTACGAGCAAAATCAAGACGTTTAGCTTCACAACACGGAATCAAATTAATTATTGTGGATTACCTTCAGTTAATGACTGCCGGAGGAAACAACGGAAAAGGATCTGGAAATAGAGAGCAAGAAATATCCACAATTTCAAGAAACTTAAAAGCTTTAGCAAAAGAACTAGGAGTTCCTGTAATAGCACTTTCACAATTATCTCGTGCTGTTGAATCACGTCCTGGACACAAAAGACCCCTTTTATCCGACCTCAGAGAATCGGGCGCTATTGAGCAAGATGCCGATATTGTTTCGTTTATTTATCGTCCAGAATATTACAAATTAGACGAATGGGATGACGAAGGAAATTCGCCAACGCAGGGTCAGGCAGAATTTATAATTGCTAAACACCGAAATGGTAGTTTGGAAAGTGTGAAATTGAAATTCGTTGGTAACCTGGGTAAATTCGAAAACTTAGAAACCTACAGCGGTACTTTTGATGATTTACCTTCAAAAATGAACCATGATGACAATCCATTTCAAACGAAGAATTTACCTACGCCAAATGAAGCCTTTGGAAGTAATTTAAATGATTATGAAGAAGATGACAGCGAAGTACCGTTTTAATTTAATGAATTAAACACCTTTTAATCCGTCAATCAATAAATCGATGTCATTTTTGGTATTGTAATGACTGAAAGATACTCGCAAACTTGGTTTTTTCAAATCTTCATCTGTTAAAAATTCAGCTAAAACGTGTGATGGTTTGGCACTTCCTGATTGGCATGCACTTCCGCGAGAAACTGCGATTCCCTTGATGTCTAATCCGAATAAAATCATGGCTGATTTATCTTCAGAAAATGGTAAAATTATATTCAACACATTATAAAATCCGTCTCTAGAACCGTTGATTTTGAAATCTGGAAATTCTTTTTCTAAACGTTCAATAAGATAATTCTTCAATGCTAAGATTCCTTTTCTTTCTTCATTTAAATGGAATAACGCTAATTCTATAGCCTTTGCCATTCCAGCAATTTGATGAACAGCTTCCGTTCCAGGACGCAATCCTTTTTCTTGTTCTCCACCATATATTAAAGGCTTTAATCCTGAATTTTTTCTAATAAATGCAAATCCAATTCCTTTTGGACCATGAAATTTATGTGCCGCAGCAACAATAAAATCAACAGGAGTATTTTGTAAATCTAGTTCTGTTTTTGCAACAGATTGAACGGTATCAGAGTGGAATAAGGCATTGTTTTGTTGACAAATTCTTGCAACCAAATCAATATCTAAAACAGCTCCAACCTCATTGTTTACGTGCATCAAACTCACTAATGTTTTTACATCTTGCGAAAGCAACTCAACCAAGTTATTAATATCGATAGTACCATCATAATTTATGGCTACATAATCAACTTGGATTTTGAACTCCTTTTGCAACGCTTGAATAGTATGAAGAACTGCATGATGCTCAATTTTAGAAGTTATAATTCTCTTTACTTGTAAATCTTTTACACAAGAACGAAGTATAATATTATTAGATTCGGTTCCGCCAGAAGTAAATATGATTTCTTGAGCGTTACAATTCAATTCTTTTGCAATAGCTTTTCTTGAAAGTTCAATAATATTTTTTGCATTTCTACCGAAACTATGTGTAGATGAAGGGTTTCCAAAATCATTTGACATTACTTCAACCATTTCACGAATTACTTCTTCACGAATTTGTGTGGTGGCTGCATTATCCAGGTATACTTTATTCATAGGTGTTTTTTAACTTTATTGACAAATAATTATCAATTTTGAATACAAAAATAGGAAATCAAATCAATGTGGAATAGCTTTTTTATTAAATAAATTGACTTATTAAAAATTGATTCTACAAACTACAGAATACCTGCAAATAATATTATATTTTTGTGTGAAATATAGTATCATGAAAAAAATTATAGGAATACTGGTTTGTGCTTTTTTATTTATTAGCTGTAACGATGGAGAATTAAAAATTGAGACTTTTAATTTTGATCCAGCTGCAGCAATTAATAGTTGCACCACCAATAACGGATTGTTCTTTAAAGTAAAAAACAACGGAGCGCTAATTTTAAAAACACCAATTACAACATTTGCAAATACAGTAACAGCGGTAAATTCACCAAGAACAATAGTAATCAACAATAGCAATCAAGTAATTTACAGATCTTTCAATTCTATAATTAGCAATTCTTATTTTTGTGAAATTCTTCCCCCTGCAGCCCCTTCAGTTATTGATGAATGGTATGCTTCAAATGGAATTATCGGGACGAGCGGACTTATTCAAGTTACTACTAATCAAATAGTTAACCCAACTACAAATGCTATAACTGGATACAACCATTATGTAGTTTTTAAAAATATCACTTTTTCAAATGGAGCAAATACTTTTACCTATGAAAACTATGTTTACGGAAACTATGTAACAACACCATAAATCAAGTAGGATTATTTAACATTCTGCTTTATAAAAACCTCGGTTGCTCCTTGACCGTATTTTTGATAATTGGCTTCTTGGAAGAAAATCTGATCGTATCTTCCCATTAAAAAATCAAGTTCTGCTTTTAAAACACCTTCACCAACACCGTGAATAAAGACTATTTTTGGTATGCGATTTCTGATCGCAAATTCGAGATGTCTTTTTGCCGTTTCTGTTTGTAAGGTGAGGATGTCATAATTACTCATTCCTCTGAAATTCGGAACCAATTTTTCGATGTGCAAATCGAATTCTGGAGCAGGAATTTCGTATTTTGATTTCTTAACTTTTACAAAACTACGCGGTTTTGGCTCTTCTTTTTCAATTTTAATTTTACTTGAATTAAAACTTCCTATATTTTTACTTAAAATACTGGTATCGTTTACTTTAATTAATTCATTGACAAAAAATGTCATCGTAAATCCATCGGTAGTTTCGATAGAAACCTCCTTGTTATTTATAGAAATCACAACGCCGTTTATATCGTCATCAAGAACCGAAACCTTATCCCCTATACTAAACATCTTCCTCTTCTTTTTCTTGATTTTTACTTGGTACTTTAGCGCTTAATTTCATCATTCCAAACATAAAAACTACTATTGAAATTACCTGAATATAGACGTTTTTTTTCTCCAAACTTTGCTCATAAAAAGCAACTAGAATTGCAATTATCATTATTGGAAGTAAGACTTTTTTCATAGTGTATAATTTAATAATTCAAAAGTAGGTAACTTTGAAATAATAACAAGCAATTAATATATTGAATGTAAATAGTATTAAATTGCAACTCAAAATTACCGAGGATTGAATATAGAAAAATACCTATTGCCTTGCATGAACAAATCGCTATTTGGAATCGATTGTATTGGTTGTGGAACGCAGCGTTCTTTACTTTTATTACTGAATGGAGAATTCACTAAGGCATTTTATCAATTTCCAGCAATATATACAACCCTACTCCTTTTTGGTTTAATAGGTTTACATCTAATTGATAAAAAAAGAAACTATCAAAAAATAATAATAGGATTAGCGATATCTAATGCCATAATTATGATTATTTCCTATATTTACAAAATATCAAACATTTAATTATTACTTCTATGGAAAAAAGAAATCTACCCAACGGAACCGCAGTTCTTGTATTAGGAATTTTATCAATAGTAACTTGTTGTTGCTATGGTTTTATTGGTTTAACCTTTGGGATTATAGCAGTTGTTTTAGCTAACAAAGATTTAAAACTATATAAAGAAAGTCCTGAATTGTATTTGAATTATAAGAATTTGAATGTTGGAAGAATTTTAGGGATGGTAGGAATAGTTCTTAGCGCATTAACTTTACTGGCATTTGTATATTTATATTCACTTGGTCCAGAAAAATTATTAGAATTCCAGAAGAATTTGGAAGCTAAAGCTAAATACCAACAAGAACAAAGCCAATAGCTATTGCAATAAAAAACCCTCTAAAAAGAGGGTTTTTTATTTATCTATCTATCAAATTGTTTAAGGGTTTTAATTATTATGTCTACGCAATCTAATATTTGTGTTTCGTTAATTACCAGTGGTGGAGCAAAACGAATGATGTTTCCGTGTGTTGGTTTTGCTAATAATCCATTGTCGCGTAAAGCCATACAAATATTCCAGGCAGTATCACTTTCTTCGGTATCATTGATTACAATTGCGTTTAACAAACCTCTGCCGCGTACTAAGATTGCAACATTTGAAGATGGGATATATTCATTTAACTTACTTCTAAAGAGTTTACCTAAAACACGAGCATTCTTTATTAATTGTTCTTCGTTAACCACTTTAAGAGCTGCAATGGCAACGGCAGCCGCAATAGGATTTCCACCAAAAGTAGATCCGTGCTGACCTGGCTTTATTACATTCATAATTGAATTATTAGCTAAAACAGCCGAAACTGGATAAGCTCCGCCTGATAATGCCTTTCCTAAAATTAGAATATCTGGAGTTGCGTAAGTGCTTTGTTTCTCACATTTATACTCACAACTACAATTTCCACAAACAGCAAGTAGCGAACCTGTTCTTGCTATTCCTGTTTGAATTTCATCTACTATAAATAAAACATTGTATTTATTACAAAGTTCATTTGCTTTAAGCATATAATCGTCTGAAGGTACATAAACACCGGCTTCTCCTTGAATAGGTTCCACTAGGAATCCCGCTATAGTATCTGAAGATTTTAAGGTGTTTTCTAAAGCTTCAAGGTCGTTATAAGGAATTTTAATAAATCCCTCTGTATAAGGGCCAAAGTTCTTTCTAGCGTTTTCATCATTAGAAAAAGAAATTATTGTGGTTGTTCTTCCATGAAAGTTTCCGTCACAAACAATAATTTGTGCTTTTTGCTCTTGAATTCCTTTTACTTCATAAGCCCATTTTCTACAAAGTTTTAACGCCGTTTCAACTGCCTCAGCACCTGTATTCATTGGTAATACTTTATCAAAGCCAAAGTAATTGGTAATATACTCTTCAAACAAACCCAGTTGGTCGTTGTAAAAAGCACGAGAAGTTAATGTTAATTTTTGGGCTTGATTGATTAATGCTTCAACAATTTTTGGATGACAATGACCTTGATTTACAGCTGAATAAGCAGATAAAAAATCGTAATAACGCTTTCCTTCTACATCCCAAACATAAACTCCTTCACCTCTATTTAATACAACTGGTAGTGGATGGTAATTATGTGCACCAAATTCATTTTCTAATCCGATTAATCCCTCGGTAGTTATCTTTTCTAAAACTGACATTTTAAAATATTTAAATTTTTAAAAACTCAATTCCTTCTTATGGAGAGAAATCATCCAAATAAAAAAGTTATAAATTAAACTACTTCACCTTCCCAATTCATTATTCCACCTAATAAATTATAGGTATTTTCAAAACCCAATTGGCTCATGATTGAACATGCTTGACCACTTCGTCCTCCCGATCTGCAATAAACATAGTAGTTTTTGGATTTATCCAACTCCTCTAAAGCATATATAAAACCTTGTCCTTTGTATATATCAATGTTAAATGCTCCAGGAATTATCCCTTCGCTAAATTCATCCTCAGTTCTTACATCTAAAATAACGGCATTTGCATCGTCTTTTAACTGGTCTCTCCAAACTTGTTGCTCTAAATTCATTGGAAATAATTTATGTTATTTAATAATGGAAAGCGAATATATTAATTATTAATCACATATAAAATTAGAAGTTATTAAATTAATTCTTCATTAAATTAATTAACAAAAGAATAACAAAACAATACAATTGAATATAACAAATGTATTATACATTTGTACCTACAAATTTTGTAGTTACAAATATGAGAATTGAAGAAGTAGTAAAATCAAATGTTTTAATGGGATTATCTCAAAAAGCGGTTTTAAATATTATTTACACTCAAAATAATATTCATGAGCGATTGATTGAAATTCTTAAGCCATACGATTTATCTAATGAACAATATAATGTATTAAGAATTTTAAGAGGTAGGAAAGGAAATCCTGCTAATATGTGTGTTATTCAAGAACGAATGCTTGCTAAAACAAGTAACACCACCCGATTAGTTGATAAACTCCTATTGAAAGAATTGGTTACTCGAAAAGTATGCAAAGAAAATAGAAGAAAAATTGAAGTTTTAATCACTGAAAAAGGGTTGGCTATTTTAAAAGAATTAGATCCTAAAGTAAATGATTATGAAAATAATTTCGTGGCCAATTTAACCACAAATGAATTGGAACAATTGAACGAACTTTTAGAAAAAATTAGGACTAAATAATAAAAAACAAACATAAAATTATGAGTACTTTCATTGAAAATCAAAATTGGCGTTACGCAACAAAAAAATTCGACGCCACCAAAAAAATCTCAACCGAAGATTTAAACTTTCTTAAAGAAGCGATTCGACTAAGTACATCATCATATGGCTTACAACTTTACAAAGTGTTTATAATAGAAAACCCAGAACTAAGAGCAAAATTACTTCCTGCAGCTTATGGGCAATCTCAAATTATTGATGCTTCACATGTGATTGTGTTTGCAAATCAGACCTCAGCAACTGATGCTGATATAGATGCATATATAAAAAACATCAGTGAAACAAGAGGGATTCCAGTTGAAACTTTATCTGGATTTAGCGATTATATGAAAGGAAATATTAATCCAATTCCAGCAGAACAAAAAGCGATTTGGATGGCAAAACAAACTTACTTAGCTTTGGGGAATTTACTTAATGCTGCAGCTGAATTGAAAATTGATGTAACGCCAATGGAAGGATTTAATGTAATCCAATTCAACGAAATTTTAGGATTAGAAGCACAGAACCTAAATGTAGCAGTAATTGCTACCATTGGTTACCGTCACGAAGAAGACGCTACCCAACATTACAAAAAAGTAAGAAAATCAAACGAGGATTTATTTATCACACTATAATTATTAACTAAAATCAAATTTAAAAATGAAAAATTTAAAGACAATCGTAATTGCATTATTAGTAGCATTTGGAACTGTAAATGCTCAAACAAAAAAAGTTGACGCTGCTAAAAGTACTATCTCTTGGGTAGGAAAAAAAGTAACAGGACAACATGAAGGAACAGTAAACCTTAAAGAAGGTAACTTAATTTTCAAAAGTAAAAAAGTAGTTGGTGGTAATTTTACTGTTGACATGACTTCTATGACAACTACAGATTTAAAAGCAGGTCAAGGTAAAGAAAAATTGGATGGTCACTTAAAATCTGAGGATTTCTTTGGAACTGAAAAATTTCAATCTGCAACTTTAGTTTTCAAATCTATTGGAGAAAAAAGTACGGGAGTTTATTCAGTAACTGCTGATTTAACGATTAAAGGAGTAACCAATTCGGTAAATTTTGAGCTTACAGTTTCTGCAAATGCTGCTAATGCAAAATTAAGTATTGATAGAACTAAATTTGGAATTAAATACGGTTCTAAATCTTTAGCTGATACTATTGCAGATAGAGCAATTGATGATGAATTTGAGTTAACAGTAGCTTTGAAATTCTAATTTTACAATAAAAATTCAAAAAAAGCCCTAGCAAATGTTAGGGCTTTTTTTTAGGTCTATTTATTTAAAAAATCCTAAATTGCAAGATCTAAATAGAATATCAAATTTCGAATAAAAAGGAAATGAAAAAAATAATAATCATAGATAACTACGACAGTTTTACCTATAATTTAGTGCACTATTTAGAAGATCTAAATGCTGAAGTTACCGTATATAGAAATGACGAGTTTGATATTGATGAATTACAAAAATTTGATAAAATTGTACTTTCCCCAGGTCCAGGTTTGCCAAATAAAGCCGGATTATTACTTGAGGTCATCAAAACCTATTCGAAAACAAAAAGCATTCTCGGAATTTGTTTAGGACAACAAGCGATTGCTGAAGTTTTTGGTGGAAACCTTATTAATTTGGAGAAAGTACATCACGGAGTTGCAAGCACAATTACTATTATTGCTCCTGACGAACCATTATTTCAAAATTTAGAAACTACTATCGAAGTTGGAAGATACCATTCTTGGGTGGTAAATCCCAATGATTTACCAGATGAATTGGAAATAACTTCCATTGATTCAAACAATCAAATAATGTCTTTAAGACACCGAAATTTAGATGTTCGGGGAGTGCAATTTCACCCTGAAAGCCTTTTAACTCCACATGGAAAACATATTTTAGAAAATTGGTTGAACCAATAAGTTAATATAAATTAACTTTATTCAGTTTTATATTTCTTAATTTCTTTTTTTCGTTGTGACTACTTTAAAGAAAAAAGGCGAAAAATTTACCTAGTAAAAACTAATTTTGAATCGCTTGACAAATTAATGTCAAAAGCATAACCTTCATAATTAAATCCTTTGATATCATCAATAGTTTGGGAATCAGTGTCAATAATGTATCGAACCATTAAACCTCTAGCCTTTTTAGCAAAGAAACTAATCATCTTAAGATTGCCGTCTTTATAATCTTTAAATTCTGGGGTAATGACTTTAGTTTTAAGTGATTTGGTATCAACAACCGAGAAATATTCATTGCTTGCTAAATTTAATAAAAACTCATCTTTTGAAAGTGATTTGTTTAACGCCTTAGTTATCTTTGTTCTCCAAAAGGCATATAAATTTTTGGATTCACCAATGGCAATAGAGGTTCCCATTTCCAATCGGTAAGCCTGAATTAAATCTAGTGGCTTCAATAAGCCGTATAATCCTGAAAGGATATACAATTGATTTTGTAAGCCTTCCATTTTTTCCATCGGAATCGTGTAGGCATCTAAGCCGGTGTAAACTTCACCGTCAAAAGCATAAATTGCAGGTCGGGAATTATCTAGGGTAAATGGGATTTTCCAACTTTGATTGCGTTCCCAATTCAATTCAGCCAATTTTTCTGAAATGTCCATCAATTTTGATAAATCTTTAGGTTTCAATTTTTTCAATTCTTTATGAACTTGTCGCGCTTCTTTTAAAAAGGTAGCTTCGGAAAAATTCTGGATTGGTAATTCAGATTCAAAGTTTAAGGACTTAGCCGGTGAAATTACAATTTTCATGTGAGTAGATTTTCGAAAATCAAAAATACAAATAACAAAATAAGATTACTAATTCTTTATAATAGTATTTTTCTATTATTACATAATTTGATTACATTTGTTACTAAACCTAATTTAATTTAATATGAAAAAAATTGTAGTACTAGCACTTTTAATTAGCAACTTTGGTTTTGCACAAGGCAAAATAAAAAAAGCAAGAGTTATTGAACAACGAAGAACCATAAGTTTAGGGTTTAGCGCTTCTGAACCTAGCGCATTCGAATTAACAGGAGAAAAAAAGAACCTTTTAAAAAGTCTTTTCGGTTATAACAGTTCCAATATTTTAAAATTAGGCTACGGAAGAACAGTAGTTAGTCTTGGTGGCGAAAAATATGTTGGAACAGGGATACTATTATCATCAGGTTCCAGAACGTATTTAAAGAAAGAAAGTTGGAATGATTTTTACTACCAAAACAGCCTAGAATTTGGATACATTCGTTTTAAAGAACAAAATTATACCGGAACTTATAAATACATTTCCTTTTTCAATCCAGAAGTTGGATACAAATGGAAAGTTTCAAAAGAGTTAAGCATCGAACCTTCTATGGGTTGCCTTTGGAAAATAGAATGGCGAGGCACAGACGATGTAGATAATAGATCCTTTTCAAGTTTAGTTCCTAGAGTAGGAATTAGAGTAGGATACAGTTTCTAAATAAAGTAAAGGGGTTCAATTTGAACCCCTTTTATTATCTATTGCTCCTCTTCCATCACTTCGTGTGACTTAGAGTAGTTTCGCCACTTTTCAATACATTCGTACATGTCTTGTGGTAATTCAGTATCAAAACGCATCATTTCACCCGTGGTAGGATGAACAAATCCAAGTGTTTTTGCGTGCAAAGCTTGTCTTGGTAATATCTTAAAACAATTGTCTATAAACTGTTTGTATTTAGTAAATGTAGTTCCCTTCAAAATTAAATCGCCACCATAACGAGCATCATTAAAAAGAGGATGACCAATATGTTTCATATGAACGCGAATTTGATGTGTACGCCCGGTTTCTAATATACAAGAAACCAAAGTCACATAACCAAAACGCTCCAAAACCTTATAATGTGTAACCGCTGGTTTTCCAATGGTAGGATCTTCAAAAACGGCCATTTGCATTCTGTCTTTTACATGTCGTGCTATATTTCCTTCAATGGTACCTTCGTCTTCTTTCACAGTTCCCCAAACTAACGCAATGTATTCTCTTTCAGTAGTTTTTAATTCAAATTGCTTTGCCAAATGTGTCATGGCCGCTTCTGTTTTTGCAATTACTAAAAGTCCGGTAGTGTCTTTATCAATTCTGTGAACTAGTCCGGGACGCTCACTAGAATTCATTGGCAAATTCTCAAAATGATACGCCAAGGCATTCACTAAAGTACCAGTATAATTTCCATGTCCAGGATGAACTACAAAATCGGAGGATTTGTTTATTAGCAATAAAGTATTGTCTTCATAAACAATGTTTAGGGGGATATTCTCAGGATCTACGCGGTTTTCAAACGGAGGGTGTGATAACATAATCCGAACCACATCCATAGGTTTTACACGATAATTTGATTTTACAGGTATATCATTCACATAAATATCTCCTGCAGAAGCTGCATTTTGAATTTTATTTCGTGTGGCATTAGGAATCAAATTCATCAAAAATTTGTCAATTCTCAATAACAATTGCCCTTTAGGAACATCAAATCTAAAATGCTCAAATAACTCTTCTTCTATTTCCTCTATGTCGGTATTGCTATTCTTCATTTAAAGGTTTTTCGGCAGTAATGCTGTCGGCTGGCTCAATAAACCCCTGATTTCCATCGCCTAGAACCAAATCAATTTTGGAAGACTTAAAGATTTTATCTCCAGGATTTAATTTCTTACCATTACAATACATTTCTAAAACCATGTCTTTTGCTAAATCTGGCTTGTAGGTAATTTCTCCTGGTTCAAGCCCTAATGATTTTAATGTTGGACCCGCCTGACGATAGGTCTTTTGAATTAAATTAGGAATTCTAACCATAGTAAAACCCGATGAATTTATCTTAATATAAATCTTTCTATTCTTCTTCACTTTTGCGCCCGGCATAGGATCTTGCTCCACCACCGTGTGCTTTGGAAAGGCAGGATTAAAATCGACACTATCTAAAAGAACGTATTCCAAATCCAAATCGTCCACTGTTTCTTCTACTTGCTCTTCCGTCATTTTTCCCAAATTGGGAACCGTTATTTCATTTCCATGATCAGTCGTAAATGTTAACCAATGCATGAATAAATAGCCTAATACCAATATAATTATCAAAGCCACAAAAACTTGAACCGCAAAAACTTTACTCTTTAAATATTCTTTCAAACTCATAGTATTCAATTTACTGCAAAGATATAAAAATTGTAAAGGTAATTCGTTTGAAAAAAAATGATATTTTTGTTATTAATTAGGAGCTATTTCCTGCCATCATTCCAATTCACGCAAAAAAGCGTGGGATTTCCCTTCTGTCAGGGCTAGGTATTTGAAATAAAATTAAATTAAAGAGTGAAAAATGAAGAATATTGCAATTATCATGGGAGGTTATTCAAGCGAATATAAAATTTCGTTAGTCAGTGGAAATGTGGTGTTTAACTTTTTAGATCAATCGAAATTTAAGGGTTATCGCATCCATGTTTTCAAAGAAAAATGGGTCTATGTTGATGCTAATAATGTTGAATTTCCAATTGATAAAAACGATTTTTCAACCACAGTAAACGGAACAAAAATTGCCTTCGATGCAGTTTTTAATGCCATCCATGGAACTCCAGGTGAAGATGGATTAATGCAAGCTTATTTCGAATTATTGGGAATACCACAAACCTCATGCGATTATTACCAAGCAGCACTTACCTTCAACAAACGCGATTTATTATCTGTATTAAAACCCTACGGAATTAAAACAGCTACTTCCTATTATCTAAATAAAGGAGATCACGTTGACACTTCCGAAATTATAAATAAAGTTGGTTTACCTTGTTTTGTGAAACCAAATAAATCAGGGTCTAGCTTTGGAATTTCAAAAGTAAAAACAGCTGCAGAATTGCCAATTGCCATTGAAGTAGCCTATAAAGAAGATAACGAAATTATTATTGAGAGTTTCCTTGACGGAACAGAAGTTTCGGTAGGAGTGATTAATTATCAAGGAAAAATTACCGTTTTACCAATTACTGAAATAGTTTCAGAAAACGACTTCTTCGATTATGAAGCCAAATATTTAGGAAAATCTCAGGAAATTACACCGGCTAGAATTTCTGATGAAATGACTCATAAAGTAGGTGACATTGCAAAACGCGCCTACGAAATTTTAAAAATGAAAGGCTTCTCAAGAAGCGAATTCATCATTGTAAACGGAGAACCGCACATGCTAGAAATGAACACTATACCCGGTTTAACCACCGAAAGTTTGATTCCGCAACAAGCCAAAGTAGCTGGAATTTCATTAGAAGAATTGTTCACCAACGCAATTGAATTGGCATTAAATAATTAAATCTTTACACCTATAAAAATACATATGAAAAAAGCCGTTTTCCCTGGATCATTTGATCCTTTAACTTTAGGACATGAAGATATTATTAAAAGAGCCATTCCATTATTTCATGAAATTGTAATCGCTATTGGTGTTAATTCTGAAAAAAAATATATGTTTTCCTTAGAAGAACGCAAGAGATTCATTGAGGAGACATTTAAAAACGAACCTAAAGTTTCGGTAATCACTTATCAAGGTTTGACTATCGATTTATGTGCAAAAATTAAGGCCAACTATATCCTTCGTGGCTTGAGAAATCCTGCCGACTTTGAGTTTGAAAAAGCCATAGCCCACACCAATAGAAAACTCTCCAAAATTGAAACCGTGTTTTTACTAACGGCAGCTAAAACCTCCTATATAAGTTCTAGCATTGTTCGCGATGTTATTAGAAATGGTGGTGAATATGAAAAACTCGTTCCTGAGGCAGTTCGAGTAAAAAAACAAAATTAGAAACTAAATACCATTTAGGGAAGTGTATATATAATTGTATTTCCGCATCCTAAAATAAAATTATGGAAAGAGCCTTAAACAAACGCAGCGAATCAAAATGTGAATTGTGTGCATCGACTGAAAACCTAAAAGTATTCAATGTGTTGCCTACAAAAAAAGGTGGATTAGACGATAATTTATTGGCTTGCAAAACATGCATAGACCAAATTGATAACCCAGGAAATGAAGATCTAAACCATTGGCGTTGTTTGAACGACAGCATGTGGAACGAAAATGTAGCCGTTCAAGTTGTGGCTTGGAGAATGTTAAGTCGTTTACGTTTAGCGGGTTGGCCCAAAGAATTGTTAGATATGATGTATCTTGACGACGAGACATTAGCTTGGGCGCAAGCAACTGGCGAAGGAGAAGACGACGAAAACAAGGTCGTTCACCGCGATGTAAATGGCGTTATTTTAGCTACAGGAGATTCGGTAGTTTTAATTAAAGATTTGAAAGTAAAAGGGTCAAGCATGGTTGCTAAACAAGGCACCTCAGTGAGAAACATTCGATTGGATCACGAAAATGCAGAATACATTGAAGGTCGTGTTGATGGACAAACTATTGTGATTATCACGCAATATGTGAAGAAGATATAATCTAGCTCTCATCTATTATCCATTTTAATAATTAAAATAACTTAATAACGAATTACCCAATTAATATATCCCATAAATCAGTAGGTTAATATTTATAACTTTAAGTTTTAAGTTAAAACAACCTTAAATTATGAACTTTAAACTTATTTTATTTTTTTTGTTTTTCTCTACAACATCTTTTTCACAAAACTTTGAAGGAGAAATTATATATAAAAATGAGTGCAAAAGCAATAAGATTGGTTGGAAGATTGAATATTGCCAAATGATAACTGACTCAATCGAGAATTATTATTATAAAAATGGAAACTACAAATACAGTGTTCCAAACAATCAAACTTGGACGATTTATAAAAAAAATGAAATAAAATTTACACCAAAAAAAAAAAAGAATAATTTATAGTAATGATGCGAATTCTAATAACGACAGTATAACTAAAATAACAGTTAATAAGAAAGCTTTGCAGGCATTAGGTATCATTTGCGATGAATTAATTATTAAATCTCTTGGCGTCATACAAAAATATTATTTCAGTTCAAAATTATCAATAGATCCTAAATTTTATAATAACCATAAATATGGAAATCTCAATAAGATTACTTCAATCACAAAATCTATTCCGCTAAAAACACTTTTCATAATTGAAAATCAAGGTTTGACATTAGAAAGCACTGCTATTAAAATCAATTTTAGAAAAATAGAAGATGATTTTTTTTTAATTCCAAAAGGCATAGAATTACAAGAGGTAAAATAGTAAAACTGACTTTTAACAGTGGTTTAAAGAATGAAGGTTTTATTGTAATTTAAAATTTTGTTTAAAAAAATATTTGTAATTTTCTTCCTCTAATATTGTTCGTACCAGCTAAATTGTTCCTGAATAATTTGGTCCTTTTCTTTAGTCAAATACTCTAAAAAAGATTTAGAAACCGGGGAATGTTTCTTTCCCTTTAACCAAATTAAACTCCAAGTTGTTTTTATTGGAAGACCTTTAATTGAGATGATTTTTAATTCATTATTATGAATTTCGTTTTTAATTCCAATTAAAGGCATAATTGAATAACCTAAACCTGCTAATAATGATTGTTTAACCGCTTCATTAGAAGTTAACTCCATTTTTTTTAAGCCAGAAATATTATTACGATCTATAAAACTTTCCATTATTTGTCTTGTTCCAGAGCCTTTTTCTCTAAATATTAAAGGCAAATCTTTAAAAGTATCATTAATATTAGTTCTATTAGTTATTCTTAATTCATTGCTTCCAACCAAGAATAACTTATTTTGAAGTAGATCTAATTTTTCAATATTTAATGAGTTTGGTAAAATAGAAACAAGAGCAAAATCAACTTCATTATTTTCTAAACTTTCAATAACTTTATTTTTATTGGTAACATCCATCATTAGTTCAATTCCAATATGTTGTTTCATAAAATTGGATAAAAAATAAGGCATTACATACTTTCCAGTTGAGACTACAGAAATTTTTAAACGACCTGTTAATTGGCCTTTGAAAGCTAAGGTTTTATTATTAATAGCATAAACTTGGTTGATAATATTTTCAACAGCTTCTGCAATTTCTAATCCAAAATCAGTGATATAAATTTTTCGCCCTACCACTTCTGTCAATGGAATGTCGAATTGTTCTTGAAAATTTTTTAACTGTATAGAAACCGCTGGTTGAGTAAGATGCAACTCTTCTGAGGCTTTTGTTACGCTTTTTGTTTGCACTATTTTCAAAAAAATCTGCAATTGATTCAAAGTATAATTCATAGATATATTTAATGTATTACATTACAAAGATAAATAAAAATTTATGAATTAGAATCATCAATTTTGCAGTGTTTAAAAAATACTTCAACACTTTTTGAATTTTAATAAGTAACTAAAATTGAAACAGGATGGATTTAATTCGAATGAAAACAAGCTTCTATTTAATAGTAATGATTTCATTTCTTGTTTCAGCATTTATAACAAAAGACGAAATAAATAGTCAAATATTTACATCATTATCAATAATTATTGGAGTATTAGCATTAAAATCATCATCCCCTAAAAATTCAAAAGAAAATGAATAAAATTGAAAAATTAAAACTTATCGAAGGTGAATTTTCATTCAATGAGGCGAGAGAAATCCTAACAAGTATGTTTAATTCCAAAATCAATTTTCATAATATACAAAATTGGAGTTCTCAAGAGCGATATGGAAAAGACGATGAAACGGCTCAAAAGAAAATTCCACTACTAAAAAACGAGATTGAAAAACTTGAGGAAATTATTTTAGAGGCTAAAGCCAATAACAAAAAACTGGTGATTAATTCGGAAATAAACATTTCATTAAAAGACAATTAATGTTCCAAGGAAGGAATTTACTTATTGCAACAAAACACCAAAAAGAAAAAGTAATTGCTCCAATTTTAGAAAGCCAATTGGGAGTGAAATGCTTTGTTGCTTCTGATTTAGATACTGATAAATTGGGAACATTTACTGGAGAGATTGAAAGAACGGAAGATCCAATTACAACTGCTCGAAATAAATGCTTAATAGGTATGGATTTAACAAATTGTGATTTAGCAATTGCAAGTGAAGGTTCTTTTGGATCTCATCCCACCATTTTTTTTGCAGCTGCCGATGATGAATTTTTAGTCTTTATAGACAAGAAAAATAATATTGAAATTAGTGCACGAGAGCTAAGTTTAGAAACCAATTTCAATGGCTCAGAAATAAAAACAATAGAAGAACTTCAAGAATTTGCAACCAAATCAAATTTTCCTTTACATGGCCTAATTCTTAGAAAATCAAAAGAGAAATTAGACGGAATTACTAAAGGAATAATTGATGAGAATTTACTATATGATACTTTTTTTAAGCTAATTAAAAATTATGGTACCGCTTATATTGAAACTGATATGAGAGCCATGTTCAACCCCAGTCGGATGAAAGTAATTGAAAATGCTACTTTTAAATTAGTTGACAAGATAAAATCATTATGCCCCAATTGTGAAACACCAGGTTTCGGAATT
>CALPMA020000005.1 GCA_943324545.2 Chitinophaga pinensis | reverse complement strand
GTGGTCCCACTTGGAATCGAACCAAGCACCTACTGATTATGAGTCAGTTGCTCTAACCGAATGAGCTATAGGACCTTTAACGAGGTGCAATATTACTACTATTTTTGATTCTCTGCAAATCTTTTTGAAAGGGAATCAGTATTCCTATTCACTCCAAATAAACCTTCAATCCATTTACTTAATTTCCTGACACAACTCAATCAAAACGCCATTGGTGGTTTTTGGATGAAGAAAAGCAACTAATTTATTGTCCGCGCCTTTCTTAGGAACCTCGTTTAAAACCACAAACCCCTCCGCTTTTAACCGCGCTATTTCTAAAACGATATCTTCAACATCAAAAGCGATGTGGTGAATCCCTTCGCCTTTTTTTTCTATGAATTTAGCAATTGGACTCTCCGGATTCGTAGCTTCCAACAATTCAATTTTGTTGGGCCCATTCATAAAAAAGGAAGTTTTAACGCCTTCGCTTTCTACCCATTCCGATTTATAGGCTGGGGCGCCAAAGAGTTTTTCGAAAACTAAATTCGACTCTTCAAGGCTGTTCACTGCAATTCCAATATGTTCAATTTTTTTCATTTATAGTTTATTATGGATAATCGGATAGTTGGTTTCGGCTTAATCTGAAATAAATAGTAAAATTAGTACTTTTATTATCAAACAAAGATAAAAAATTGTATCGCTTTGCACCTTTGAAACGCTAGAACTCAAAAAAAATGTATTTTTGCACTATGGAAACAAACAGACAGAAAAAAATAGGTGGCGTAATCCAAAACGATTTGGTAGATATTTTACAAGGTGAAATTCGAAAAAATGGAATTTCCAATTTGATTATCTCCGTTTCAAAAGTAGTGGTAACTTCTGATTTATCGGTTGCAACCGTCCATTTAAGTATTTTTCCACAAGAAAAAGCCGCAGATACATTGGTCGCAATTAAATCCAATACCAAATTAATAAAACACGACTTGTCTCAGCGCGTTCGACTTCAATTGAGAAAAGTGCCTAATTTGACTTTCTTTATTGACGATTCTCTCGACTATATCGAAAAGATTGACAATGCCTTGGCGGCAAAAGAAAATCCAATCGAAAACCGCGATCTTTTAGAAAAACGAAGAAGAACCTAAATTGAACTTCTCCTATTACATAGCCAAGCGCTACCTGAAAAGTGCCAATAAAAATAATGCAATCAACATTATTAATGGTATTGCCTCGCTTGGAATTATTGTAAGCTCAATGGTATTATTTGTAGTACTATCGATTTTTAGTGGGTTGGTCAATTTCAGTTTGTCGTTCAGTAATGACTTCGACCCCGATTTAAAAATTACCAGTATTTTAGGAAAATCCTTTACCATTTCACCAACTCAAGAGAAAAAAATAAAGGCCCTGGACGGCGTTGCCTCTTTCAGTAAAGTGGTTGAAGAACGCGCCTTATTTATGTTTGATGGCAAAGAACAGTTTTCCTATTTGAAAGGCGTTGATTCTAATTTCACAAAGGTAAGTAATGTTAAAAAAAACTTGTTCAACGGACAGTGGCTAAGTCCAAATACCTCACAAGTTGTTGTGGGTTTTGGAATTTCTCAAAAGTTATCGCTAGGAATATTCGATTTCAATAATCCATTTGAAGTATTTGCTCCAAAACCAGGTAAAGGAACAATAGAAAATCCTGACGATGCATTTGTGAAAATAGGTTTAAACCCAGTGGGAATTTATGCCGTTAGTGAAGATTTAGATTCTAAATATGTATTTGCCGATATTGATGTGGCAAGAGAATTACTCGGTTTTCATCCCAATCAAATTACAACTTTAGAGTTAAAATTAAAACCGAATGCTGACGAAAATAAAGTAAAAGAACAGCTACAAGTCCTCTTTAATAATAAAATCACCATTAAAAATAGAGCACAACTCAATGATGCTTTGTATAAAATGCTAAATACCGAAAATACCGCGATTTATTTGTTGTTTACTCTAGTGATTATCCTAACATTATTCACTCTTGCGGGAGCCATTATCATGATGATTTTAGACAAACGCGGGAATTTAAAAACGCTGTATAATTTAGGAACCGAAGTGAAAGATTTACGAAAAATATTCTTGCTCCAAGGGACTTTATTAAGTGTTTTTGGCGGACTTTTTGGACTATCAATTGGGGTGGTGTTGGTACTAATCCAGCAACAATTTGAAGTCATTATGATTACTCCTTCACTAGCTTACCCGGTAGATTTCCTATTTAAAAACGTGGTAATTGTTTTAGGAACCATCATCTCATTGGGCTTTATCGCCTCGTTAATTGCGAGCAGCCGCGTGAGTAAGAAATTATTGGACTAATTCTAAAACTGATATTCAGAATATACTTCCTCAATTTCATCTAAAGCAGAAAATAATTCTTCGGGCGTACTCAACGTTACTAGTTTTTGACGGTGTTCTTTAAACGATTGAATGCCTTTGAAATAATTGGCATAATGCGGTCGGGTTTCTACAATTCCAAGTCGTTCCCCTTTCCAATCCATCGCCCAAGTAAGGTGATTTCGAACCGCTTCCACTCTATTGACTACCGTTGGCTTAGCCAAGTGTTCTCCGGTTTTAAAATAGTGTTTTATTTCGTTGAAAATCCATGGATAACCAATGGCAGCACGACCAATCATAATCCCGTCGATGCCGTATTCATTTTTATATTTTAACGCTTTTTCTGGAGAATCAATATCGCCATTTCCGAAAATAGGCATGGTAATTCTAGGATTATTTTTCACCCTGGCAATGTGTGACCAGTCGGAATGGCCTTTGTACATTTGGGCACGAGTTCGGGCATGAATGCTTAAGGCTGCTACGCCAATGTCTTGCAATCGTTCCGCAACCTCATCAATATTTATAGAAGAATCATCCCAACCCAAACGCGTTTTTACAGTCACCGGCAAATTTGTACTGTCAATTACGGCTTGAGTTAATCGAATCATTAAATCAACATCTTTCAAAACCCCAGCTCCAGCGCCTTTGCAAACGACTTTTTTTACGGGACACCCAAAATTAATATCGATAATATCAGGATTTACTGTGCTTACAATTTTTGAAGAAAGCGCCATGGCTTCTTCGTCACCACCAAATATCTGAATTCCAACTGGGCGTTCATAATCAAAAATATCCAATTTCATGCGGCTTTTAATTGCATCACGAATGAGTCCTTCCGAAGAAATAAATTCAGAATACATTAAATCGGCACCATGCTGCTTACACAATCTGCGAAATGGCGGATCGCTCACGTCTTCCATTGGAGCTAGAAGTAAGGGAAAATCGGGTAATATTATGTTGCCAATTTTAGGCATAATCGAATTGTTTTTGCAAAAGTACAATTTTATTGAGAATTGAAAATGGATAAAAGAATAAAGAGCTATTTCAATTATTTGAAAGTGCTGAATTTAAACTATATTTGCAAATTAATTGCGTGAGGGATAGCAGCGGCATCCTTTTGTGGAGCGAAAGCGGAACAAAAGATAGAGCAAATAGCCCGACCCTTGTGGTCACGCCCAAATAAAATTCACACCAACAAAGCATGAAACACATTCGGAATTTTTGCATTATTGCACACATCGACCACGGAAAAAGTACGCTTGCTGACCGATTATTGGGGGCTACCCAAACGGTTACGGCTCGTGAGGAGAAGGCGCAATTGCTTGATAATATGGACTTGGAGCGCGAGCGTGGCATTACCATAAAAAGTCACGCGATCCAAATGGAATACAAATACAAAGGCGAAGATTATATTTTGAATTTGATTGATACTCCTGGTCACGTTGATTTTTCTTATGAAGTTTCTCGATCTATTGCTGCTTGTGAAGGCGCACTTTTGATTGTGGATGCGGCGCAAAGTATTCAGGCACAAACGATATCCAATTTGTATTTGGCTTTGGAAAACGACTTAGAAATTATTCCTGTTTTAAATAAAGTAGATTTACCAAGTGCTAATCCTGAAGAAGTTAGTGATGATATTGTGGATTTATTAGGTTGTAAAATAGACGAGATTATTCACGCTTCGGGTAAAACGGGGTTGGGTGTGGAGAATATTTTAGCAGCCATTATTGAAAGGATTCCTCCTCCAAAAGGAAATGTGGACGAACCTTTACAAGCGTTGATTTTTGACTCGCACTACAATCCGTTTCGTGGAATTGAAGTTATTTTCCGTGTGAAAAACGGACAAATAAAAAAAGGGCAGAAAATAAAATTCATGGCTACCGGAAATGAATATTTTGCAGATGAAATTGGAACTTTGAAATTAAATCAAGTGCCAAAACAAGTGATTTCTGCCGGTGATGTAGGCTATTTAATTTCTGGAATAAAAGAGGCAAAAGAAGTAAAAGTAGGTGATACTTTAACCGATGCAAAAACGCCAACTACCAATATGATTACCGGATTTGAAGATGTAAAACCGATGGTTTTTGCTGGTATTTATCCTGTAGATACGGAAGATTTTGAGGAGTTGCGCAACTCCATGGAAAAATTACAACTGAACGATGCTTCGTTGGTTTTTACCGCTGAAAGTTCTGCCGCCTTAGGATTTGGTTTCCGTTGCGGATTCTTAGGAATGTTGCACATGGAAATTATTCAAGAACGCTTGGAACGTGAATTTGATATGACCGTGATTACCACTGTTCCCAACGTGTCGTACTTGGCTTATTCCAAAAAAGAACCGGAAACAGCAATTATAGTTAATAATCCATCAGACTTGCCCGAGCCTTCTAAATTAGAACGCGTGGAAGAACCTTATATCAAAGCTACCATTATTACCAAAGCTGATTTTGTGGGTAATGTAATGAGCTTGTGTATTGAAAAAAGAGGGGTGATTACCAATCAAACGTACTTAACCACGGAAAGAGTAGAGTTGAATTTTGACATGCCATTGGCAGAAATTGTATTTGATTTTTACGACCGTTTGAAAACTGTTTCTAAAGGGTATGCGTCTTTTGATTACTCGCCAATAGGAATGCGAACTTCAAAATTAGTTAAGCTAGATGTATTATTAAACGCGCAATCTGTAGATGCCCTTTCGGCATTAATTCATGAAAGCAACGCATACAACATTGGTAAAAAAATGTGTGAAAAGTTGCGCGAATTAATCCCAAGACAGCAGTTTGATATTCCTATTCAAGCAGCAATTGGAGCGAAAATTATTGCTCGTGAAACGATAAAAGCGTTGCGTAAAGACGTTACTGCAAAATGTTACGGTGGAGATATTTCTCGTAAGCGTAAATTATTGGAAAAACAGAAAAAAGGTAAAAAACGAATGCGATTGGTCGGAAACGTTGAGATTCCTCAAGAAGCATTTATGGCAGTTTTGAAATTGAACGACTAGCTTTTAGCGTTCGGCAACTACAGTTTCTTTATCACATAGGTAACCATTCCCCAAATAATCAATTGGTTTTCTTCGGTAACTTTTATAGGAGAATAACTTGGATTTTCTGGCATAAGATATAAACAATCTTGCTCTACAAGAATTCGTTTTACGGTAAACTCACCGTCTATAAAACAAATTGCGATTTTGTTGTTTTGAGGTTCTAAACTTCGATCAACAACTAAAACATCATTGTCATTTATACCGGCATCAATCATGGAATTTCCTTTCACTTTTATGTAAAAAGTAGCCAGAGGGTTTTCGCTTAATTCTTTATTCAAGTCGATACTGGTTTCCATAAAATCGGCTGCTGGTGATGGAAATCCTGCCGAAACGCCTTCTTTTACAAACGGAATTCTTAAATCACTTTCAAAATCGGGAAGAAAAAAAGTGAGTTTGTTATTTTTCTTTATTGACATTTTACCTCAAGAATATCGTTGAAATTAGTAGTGTATTTTGGTGACAAATGATTTTGTCGCATGTTCCAAGTAAGATTCAGATTTTGCGATGCCAACTTGACTTTTTTGTCTCCCATTTTTTTATTCAGAAAATCGATCGATCGCATTAAAGCCAAATGTTTCGGATTTTCCTCTTCAAATAATTGAAATTGCTTTTGATCTTCGGGGATAAATTCGGTTACTATTACACCCGCTTTTTTAAACTTTACGTTTTCATTTCCGTGAAGTAATTTTTTCAATATATCTATAGTAATAGTAGAAATAGTTAAGGTAGAATTGGTTGCAAACGGCAACGTAACCGCCATATTAAAATAGTATTTTGACGTTTTAACGGTGTGTCTATCAATAACCAACATCACAATAATAGTGTGGCAACACGAATTTTGTTTTCGCAATTTTTCGGCACAAATGGCAGCAAAAGTAGCTACTCGCTCTCGCAATAAATCAAAATCGGCAATTTGCCTTGGAAAACTTCGCGTCGTGGCTATGCTTTTTTTAGCATTGGGAATGGGTTCTAAATCCAATACCGATTTCCCTTCTAATTCGTATTTTAAACGAAGTCCTACAACGCCCAATTCTTTTCGAATCCAGGACTCCTGATGGGGCTGAATAAAATCGAAAGCGGTGTTGATATTTCTTAGTTTCGCCTTCTTAGTAGTTCTATTTCCAATACCCCAAACATCTTCAATTTTAGTCCATTTAAGCGCTTTAATTCTTTTTTCGTCGGTATCGATGGTGTACACTCCGGAAGTTCTGTCTTGGAATTTTTTGGCAATTTTGTTGGCTACTTTCGCTAATGCCTTTGTAGGTGCAAAACCAACGCAAACAGGAATTCCCACCCATTTTTGAATTCTGCTTTTCATCGCAATTCCATAGGAATCGTAATCTGAAATTGCCATTCCGTCAAAATTGAGAAACGCTTCGTCAATGCTATAAATTTCTAAATTGGGTGAAAACTGTGCTAATATTTTCATCACACGATTACTTAAATCGCCATAGAGCACATAATTTGAAGAAAAAACTTCTATGTTTTTTTCTTTTACCAAGTCTTTAATTTGAAATAATGGAACGCCCATTGGAACGCCGGCAACTTTAGCCTCGTTGCTTCTAGAAATTACACATCCGTCATTATTAGATAATATAACAACTGGTTTTCCGTTGAGTTTCGGTTGAAAAACACGTTCACAGGAAGCATAAAAATTATTACAATCGACTAAAGCATACATACTACAAACTTACAGAATAAGTTGGTTTTGAATAACTTCAAAAAAGAGAATTTTTCCGATTGTTAATAAAAAAATTAAGGACAACCACAATCGTTTGGCCCGCACTTTTTGGAAGTGTTTTTCTTGAAAAAGAATTTTTTTGTCAAATACCCCAAGGCGAATCCTAAAGCGATAAAAGCAATTATTTCTTGTGCCATTTTGGAGTTATTTTAAAATTTGAAATGCAATTAAAGCTACAATATAAGCGAGTCCGCTCATAAAAACAAGTTGTGCCAAAGGCCATTTCCAAGTGTTGGTTTCTTTTTTAGTAATCGCCAAGGTACTCGCGCATTGCATGGCAAAAGCATAAAAAAGTAACAATGAAATTCCAGTAGCAAAATTGAAAATTTTACCCCCAGTTTCAGGATTAATCTCGGCACCCATTTTGTTTTTTATGGTATTGTCATTGTCGTTGTCTCCAACGCTATAAATGGTTGCTAATGTCCCTACAAAAACCTCTCTTGCGGCAAATGAACTAATAATAGCAATCCCAATTTTCCAATCGTAACCCAATGGAGAAATAGCAGGTTCTATGGCTTTTCCCATTATTCCAATATATGAATTTTCTAATTTATAGGCCGCCACTTTATTCTTAAATTCTAATTTTGATAAAGTGCTATTTTGGTTTTCAATAGTAATAATAGCCTCGGCATCATTGAATTTCTTTCCTGGACCATAAGAGGCCAAAAACCAAAGGACAATTGAAATGGCAAGAATTATTTTTCCAGCTCCAAAAATAAAGGACCGTGTTTTTTCAATCACATTAATAGCGACATTTTTAAACATTGGTAATTTATAGTTTGGCATTTCAACTACAAAAAAAGTTTTGCCTTTAATTTTTAGGATTTTATTTAAAACATAAGCGGAAAAAATCGCCATTCCAAATCCCAAAAGATAAAGTAACATCAACGTTAATCCTTGCAGATTAAATACCCCAAAAACTCGTGTGTCTGGAATAACCAATGCAATAATAATTGCATAAACCGGTAATCTTGCAGAACAAGTGGTGAAAGGCGTAACTAAAATAGTGATCAATCTTTCCTTCCAATTTTCGATGTTTCTAGTAGCCATAATTGCGGGAATAGCACAAGCGGTGCCAGAAATTAATGGAACCACACTTTTTCCAGAAAGTCCAAATTTCCTCATTAATTTATCCATCAAAAATACCACTCGGCTCATGTAACCGCTTTCTTCTAAAACAGAAATAAATAAAAATAAAAAGGCTATTTGTGGAATAAAAATTAATATTCCCCCAATTCCAGGAATAATTCCTTGGGAAATTAAATTGGTTAAAACCCCTGATGGTAGAGATTCGCTTGCCAATACGCTTAAATCTGCAAAGGTCGCGTCTATAAATTCCATAGGTACTTTTGACCATTCAAAAATAGATTGAAAGATGAAAAATAAGATCACAAAAAAAAGGCAATAACCCCATATTCTGTGGGTTAAAACACGATCTAATTTACTTCGGAAATCTTTCGCGATGGAAGAATCTATTTTATGACCAACTTTTAAAATGTCGTTTATAAATTGGTATCTTTTAATAGTTTCCTTTTGTTGCAATCGCTTTAAATCGGAATGTGATTTGGTATATGAATTTTGAATTTCATTTCTCTCCAAATTTAAAAAGTTAACATCCTGAGTAATAACCAGCCACAACTTATATAGCAATTGTGTTGGAAATGTTTTTTGTAATGTTTCAAAATAGTTAGGATCAATACTTGACGCATTTAAACATGGCTCGGTAGAAAGTGATTTGTAATTGGTAATTAGTTCTTTTAATTCTTCAATTCCATTTCCTTTTCTAGTACTAATTAAGGCTATTTTGGTTTTAAATTGTTCTTCTAAATAGGGAATGTCCAATGAAATTCCTTTGAATTTCATTCTATCAGCCATATTTATGACCAATATCGTTGGTATTTCAAGGTCTTTAATTTGGGTGAAAAGCAATAAATTTCTTTTCAAATTTTCTACATCTGTAACCACAAGCGCTACATCAGGATATAATTTATCTTTTTTATTTAATAGCAATTCAATAACAACATTTTCATCAATTGAACTAGCATTTAAACTGTAGGTTCCAGGCAAATCGAGAATATTAGCCTTTATTTTTGAAGTTAATTTACAAAATCCAATCTTTTTTTCGACAGTAATTCCGGGGTAGTTTCCCACTTGCTGATTCAATCCGGTCAATTCGTTAAAAACAGACGTTTTTCCCGTATTTGGATTTCCAATTAATGCGACATTAATATTGCTACTGCTCATTTTGAGTTGGGTTTTAGAATTTCAACCTCTATTTCATTCGCAGTTTCGATACGAATTGCAAGATGTGAGCCATTAATATTTAAATAAAGGGGATCTCCAAAAGGAGCAATTTGAAGTAATTGAACAGTATTCCCAGGCAAACAACCCATTTCCAGTAGCTTTAATGGAATAGCCTCAATATCAAATTCCTTGATTATTGCAGTTTCGCCTTTTTTGAGAGAATTTATTGTAGTTCGCAAACCTTATTTAGATTGAATTTAGATTACAAAAGTAAATATAAAATTATTCAATCAAATGATAATTATCAGTTTTATGAGATTTTTAGGTATTAAAAATCATCTTGTTATTGGGTACACAAAAAAGTAATGTCTTCTTTTAATCGATCCATTTCTTCCTTTTTGGTTCCGTCATAAAACCCTCTAACCCGTCTTTTAGAATCTACCAATACAAAATTTTCGGTATGAACCATATCGTATAATTCTTCCGGCTTTCCCAATTTTACTGCTAAATATGACTTTCTAGCTAGGGTATAAATTTGCTTTTTATCGCCGGTAACCAGATTCCATTTGCTATCAATAACTCCATTTTTTATTGAATATTCTTTTAAAACTGAAACGCTGTCTGTTTCAGGAAAAATGGTATGCGAAAGCAACATTACTTTTGAATTGTTAATAAATGCTTTTTGAATTTCAACTAAATTGGTCGTCATTTTAGGGCATATGGAACCGCAAGTGGTAAAGAAAAAATCGGCTACATAAATCTTGCCTTCGTAATCTTTTTGGGTAATTAATTTTCCATTTTGATTGGTAAATGAAAAATCAGCAATAGTATGATATTTACTTATATATTGAATGGTAGAATCTACTAGCTCCGGATTTACCATCGACGGATTATAAATTGGTAGCGTCTTTTTTGGCTTTAATGCCGAATAAAATAACGATAAAATTATGGCAGAAAGTACCGTTACAATAACCAAAAACCACTTGTATTTTTTGATAATAGAGCGCATTTATTTTTTTATACAAATTTACAAAAGTTAAATTGATCCAAATTTATTTTATGATACTTTTCTTTATTAACATTAATTACTTATATATTTTGCCTGATTAAATTAATTTATTGAAAATAAAAAATTATATCTTTGAATAAAATTGTCAATAAATGAAAAAAATTACCCTTTTCTTAGCATTATTATTTACTTTCCTAGGATTTTCACAATTTAATCCTTCCGCTCCTTGGATTGATAGCGACGGGGAAAATCTAAAAAATAACGAAAAAACACTAACAGAATTAATTAATTCTTTTGATGCATACTGGTTAAATCATGACAAAAATAAAAAAGGGAGTGGATATAAGCCATTTATGCGTTGGGTAGAGCATTGGAAAAATGCCACCAATGACCAAGGATATGTAATTTCAGCTCAAGAACTTTGGGCAGCTTGGGAACAAAAAAATCAAGCAAAATCTAATAATAGCAGCTTATATAGATCGCTTCCTCCGTGCAATTGGCTTCCAATTGGACCAACCCAAAATGCAGAAACACAATCAATTAAAGGACGTGGAAGGGTGAACGTAGTTTGTGTAGATCCTTCTAATCCAAACACCATCTATTTTGGAGCTCCCGCAGGAGGAATTTGGAAATCAATAAATTCAGGTGTTTCATGGACGCCTCTAACAGATTATTTACCTCAAATTGGCGTTTCAGGAATTGCTGTTGACCCTAACAATTCAAACATTATTTATATTTCAACTGGTGATAAAGACGCTTCAGATTCTTACTCTATTGGAGTATTAAAGTCTATAGATGGCGGAATAAACTGGTCAACTACAGGACTAACATTTAATAATTCGTATAAAGGCGCTGGAGATTTACTAATTAATCCATCAAACAGTCAAATGTTATGGTGCGCAACCAGTACAGGGGTATACAGAACAATTAATGGAGGTACCAGTTGGACAAACCAATTTTCAGGTAACTTTACTCAAGGTTCGTTAAGAATAAAACCAAATGACCCAACAGTTGTTTATGTAAGTTCTCGAAATAAATTATATAAATCTACTGATTCAGGAAGTACTTTTTTAAATATAGGGATTGCCGATCTGCCTTTAGATTCAGGAAGATTGATTTTTGATGTTACTGCTGCAGATTCAAACCTAATTTATTGCCTTTCTGCTGGAACAAGTCCAAATTATGATTTTCAAGGAATTTTTAAGTCAACAGATGGCGGAACAACATTTGTTGATACCGGCTTAACTTCAGACCTATTTGAAAATACTCAAGCTTGGTATGACCTAGCTTTTTGTGTTTCTCAAACAAATGCAAATGAACTTTACTCTGGCTGCCTTAACATTTGGAAATCTACTGATGGAGGAGTTACGGCTATAAAATTAAATAGCTGGAGTTCATATTCGGCAAATTTTACTCATGCTGATATTCACTTTCTAAAATTCATGAATAATAAATTGTATTGCGGAAGTGATGGTGGTATTTATGTTTCTACAAATGGTGGAACAGATTTTACTGATATTGTAGGACAAGCACAAATTAGTCAGTTTTATAAAATATCAGTGTCAAAACAAACATCCTCAAAAATAACTGGAGGACTTCAAGATAATGGTGGTTTTGCATTTAGAAATAATTTATGGAAAAGCTATCATGGTGGTGATGGAATGGATAATGCAGTTGACCCAATAAATAGTAATAAAGTCTATGGATTTATTCAATACGGAGGAGCTTTGTATGGAAGTAATAATATGGGAACAAGTCTATCTTCAGCTACTTCAGCCCCAAGAGTTAATGGTACCGCTTTACAAGGAAATTGGGTAACACCATTAAGAGTTAACAGCATAGGTGAAGTTTTTGCTGGCTATAACAATTTATATATCTTAACTAATAACGTTTGGGTGCTAAGAAATACTTCCAGTATTGGCGGTACAGGAAATCTAAATTTAATTTATGTTGACCCGAATAACGATGATATTATGTATGTCTCAAAAACAACAGGGCTTTACAAAAGTACTGATAGAGGAATTACTTTTGCTCTTTCATTTACAGCCTCATCAAGTATCACATCTATAGCTGTAAATTCATCTAATAGTGATATTGTTTATATTACAACTTCAGGAACTTCAGGAAATGCATTTGTATCAACTAATGGCGGAACTTCTTTTGCAGCAATTGCCTCGGGATTACCAGCAATTGGAAAAAATATAATTGTGCACCAAGGACAAAACTCATTAAATCCACTTTATGTTGGAACAACTCTTGGAGTATATTATAAAGATGATTCCATGACAACTTGGGCAAATTTTGACGACAATTTGCCAAACGTATCCGTAACCGATTTAGAAATTAATTTAGTCGACTATAAAATAATTGCTGGAACTTATGGCAGAGGTGCATGGCAATGTAATATCCCTCAAGGGAGTCTTTCTAATCAACAATTTGAAATGGAAAATATAGCTATTTATCCAAATCCAACTAAAGGAATTTTTAATGTTTCCATTGGAACAATAATTCCAAAAACAATTCTTGTTTACGATCCAATTGGTAAAATAGTATGTTCTAAAGACGAATTTCAAAATAATCAAAGCAATATTATATTAGATCTATCCAACGTATCTAATGGTGTTTATTTCGTGAAAATTATTTCGGAAAATAAAAGCATAACGAGAAGAATCATTAAAAACTAACTATTTCTATTCTAAAATATAATCCCATCTACCTAAAGCGAATGGGATTTTTTATTTATTCTCTTTTACCATTAATTAAAAAAATAATTAATATTTTTGAACTCTAACTTAATATTAACTAATTATGAAACTTAGATTTAATAAGACATTATTGTATGTTATTCCTGCTTTATTAGGGCTATCTGCAAATGCACAAAAAGAGGCTTCCAAAAAGACCCCTGGAATTAACGTTCCTTTTATGGATAAATCGGTAAAACCAAATGATGATTTTTTCAAATTTGTAAACGGAACCTGGTTAAAAAATACTGAAATTCCAGCTGACAAAACACGTTGGGGAAGTTTTGATGAATTACGCCAAAATACAGATAAAGACGCTTTAGCAATATTAAAAGAGGCAGCAACAAATCCAAAATACAAATCAAATACCGATCAAGGTAAAGCGATTATCATGTATAAAGCCGCAATGGACACTGTAGCAAGAAACAAACAAGGAATTACTCCATTAACTCCATATTTAGCTAAAATTAATGCAGTTAAAAACATCAAGGATTTGCAAAAATTGATGATGGAAACCGAAGCCCAAGGAGGAGGAGTTGGGTTTTTTGGCGTTGGAATTGGTGCCGATGAAAAAAACAGTAATAGAAATGTAGTTAGTGTTGGACCTGGAAGTTTAGGTTTGCCTGACAGAGATTATTACGTTTCTGAAGATAAAGATTCTAAAGAAAAACGGGAGAAATATGTTGTTCACGTTGCAAAAATGTTGCAATTTTTAAATGAAACTCCAGAACAAGCGAAAGCCAATGCTGAAAAAATTCTTGCTTTAGAAATCCAAATGTCTAAGCCAAGATTGGATCGTGTGGAGCGAAGAGATAGTAAAAAACAATACAATCCAACTGCAATTGCCGATTTGCAAAAAATGCTTCCTTCAATAGATTGGAACACTTACATTAAAGGAATTGGTATTATTAAAATCGATACAATTATTGTTTCTCAACCAAGATACATGAGTTCGTTACAAACATTATTTACTGAAAATAGAGTGGACGATTGGAAAGCATACATGCGATGGATGTTGTTAAGAGGAGCTTCAAGTCAACTGTCTACGAATATTGAAACTGCAAACTGGGAGTTTTATGGAAAAACGTTAACAGGGGCTTTAAAACAAAGACCTCGTCACGAAAAAGCATTGCAAGTGGTTAATGGAACTGTTGGAGAAGCATTAGGAAAATTATATGTTGAAAAAATGTTCCCAGCTGAAGCTAAAGCTAAAGCGATGAAGATGATTAAAAACGTAATGAGAGCCTATGAAATTAGAATTAATAATTTGACCTGGATGTCTGCCGAAACTAAAACAAAAGCAATTGAAAAGTTAAATAAATTAACTATTAAAATTGGTTACCCCGACAAATGGGAAGATTATTCAGCTTTAGCAGTTAAAAGTCCTGAAGACGGAGGAAGCTATTTTCAAAATGTAAAAAACATTTCTAACTGGCGTTGGACGAAAGAACTTGACAAATTAGGAAAACCGGTTGATAAAACAGAATGGGGAATGTCTCCACAAACTGTAAATGCTTACTACAATCCATCTTACAATGAAATTGTTTTCCCTGCTGCAATCTTACAACCGCCATTTTACAATTACCAAGCTGACGAAGCTGTAAATTACGGTGGAATTGGTGGAGTAATTGGACATGAAATTTCTCATGGATTTGATGATCAAGGAGCAACTTATAACGCAGATGGAAATTTAATTGACTGGTGGACGGCTGAAGACTTAACAAAATTTACTTCCTTAGGTAATGCGCTTGCTGATCAATATTCTGCTTTAGAGCCATTACCGGGAACTCACGTAGATGGTAAATTTACATTAGGAGAAAATATTGGTGATTTAGGTGGTGTAAATGCTGCTTATGATGGATTACAATTGTATTTAAAAGAAAATGGAAATCCAGGTTTGATTGATGGTTACACTCCTGAACAACGCTTTTTTATCTCTTGGTCAACCATTTGGAGATCTAAAATGAGAGACGAAGCTTTGAAAAATCAAGTGAAAACAGATCCGCATTCTCCAGGAATGTACCGTGCTTATGTGCCAATTCAAAATGTAGATGCTTTCTATTCAGCATTTAATATTAAAGAAGGTGACGGCATGTTTGTAGCTCCTAAAAATAGAGTAAAAATTTGGTAATAACCCATTTTCTATAAATTTAAAAATCCCATTTTGTATTCAAAATGGGATTTTTTTATGTGTTCTTCGATTTTTGAAAGGAACTATTAACCAAATAAAGTCCAAATAGCGTTATTATTCCACCTACTGCAATTGCTAGCGATAACGGCTCTCCGAAAATATAAGCCCCTAAAAGAACTGCTATTATTGGATTGATATAAGCATATATACTATTTATTTCTGCAGGTAAATGTTGCAAAGCGTATATATAAGCTATGAATGTTAACACCGATCCAAAAATTACTAAATAACCTATTGAAACCCATGAAATTACTGGAATGGTAGATAAACTCACCGCCGTTCCTGTAGCACCTAGATAAGAAAATAGAAAAATACTTGAAATAAACATTTGAATCCCTAAACTAAAATAAGGATTAAAACTTGCGGCTTTTTTCTTGGTATACAATGTTGCAAACGCCCAAGTTAAAGTGGAAATTATGGATATAATAATCCCAAAACGAAAATCAAAAATCAAGAAATCACTTAAATGTTCGTAGAAAATTACACATACTCCAGCAAATCCAATAACCAATCCTACAATAGCCAATTTAACTAATTTTTCTCCTCTGAATAAACTAATAATTACCACCCAAAGCGGCACTAAAGCCCCTATAATTGCGCCCAAACCACTGCTTATATACTTTACCCCCCAAGTACTGAGTCCGTTGCTTAAAACAAAATTCAAAATACTCAAAATGATAATGGTTTTCCATTGTTTTCCTTTAGGCCAAGTAGCTTTTTTAAAAATAAAATAAGAAAGATAAAGGGTTGCGCCCAGAAATTGTCTTATAGCCGCAAGTTGTAAAGCTGGCATGTACTTTACCCCTTCTTTGGAAGCAATCCAAGTGGTCCCCCAAAAAAAGCTCACCCAGCAAAGTGCCAAAATTGGTAATCCAACTGAAGTGATTTTCGATTTAATTATAGATTTTAATTTTTGTATCAACTATAAACTTCCTTTTATGAATTGGTATTTCAAAACACTTTCCAATTTATCAGATAAAATGGTTTTTCCAATGGATGGTTTTGAATGGGTAAAGATAGGCCGTTCCAAATTATATTCTTTTGCTTTTTGAGAATAATACTCTTCCCTACTTGGATGAAAAGGCGCAACAGCATTGAGCGTTTCTCCCCAAAAATTTCTATTAATAATCTTCAAAATAATACCGATGCAATCTTCTTGATGAATCAAATTTATTGGTGACTCCGGGTTTTCAATATTGGTTCGTCCAGCTAGATAATGAATGGGATGACGATCTTCACCAATGAGCCCTCCAAAACGTATAATTGTGGTGTCAAAATGAGAATTCTCATACAATAGTTTCTCACATACAAGCAATTGATTTCCACTTTCGGTATCTGGATTTGGAATGGTTTCTTCAGTTACAACTTTGTCTTCATCAGAAAAAACAGAAGTAGAACTCACAAATAGCACTTTTTTAATTCCCGCTTTTTCAATAAAAGGAATGGTGGTTATTATTTTAGAAACAAAATTTTCTGTTGAATTCCCTCTTAGTTTAGGTGGAATATTGATTATTAAAACCTGGCTTTCCTCTAAGAATTGATCTGCATTTCCATTGATCCCATTTTCTCCTATTTCGATCAAAAAAGGCGTTATTCCTGCCTGCTCAAGTCTCGCTATTTTTTCAGAAGAAGTCGTCGAACCCTTAACCGAAAATCCATTTTCAGTTAAGGCTTTCGCCAAAGGCAATCCCAACCAACCACAACCAAGAATGCTAATTTTTGTCATTATTGAATGCCTTTTAAAGTATCAATACTAACTATTAAACTATCTTTTAAAGACGAATTTCTAGATTTGAAATTATCTAGTTTTCGAATCGCATTTGGTTGAACAATCTTCTTTTGAATCACAACCGCATCGTTTAATACAAAAGGCGTTGGCATCATCCAAGGCAATCTTTTGGCAATTCTGAATTTGGGATTGGTTATTAAATCAAAAGAACTTTCCATTAAATCCATTTCAAAAACTGCATTAACAGGAATAGAAAATTGCAATTCCAATGGCTCATTGTCAACTACATAATAGCTTACTAATTTCTTCCCTCTTCGTTTATACATGCTTCCTTTTTGGTCTAAAGCTGAAGCTCCATTTGCCTTTAAATTATAGAAAGTCATTTTTTCATTTGCAAAAACATCGTATCGATTTACTATTCGATTTGGTGTAATTTTTATCTTATAATAATGTTGAGTTCCCGCAATACTATCCCGTAAAAACGAAATTGTAGGCTCGCTTAACTCTTTCACATCGGCCTCAGTGGAATAGGTAAATCCAGATTTATATTTGCTAAACAAAGGATTCTTGTTTAATTCACCAGCGTCTTTAGGATTTTCTCCTAAGTACAATTTGGTCCAAGGGTCTAAATTTATATCGTAGGTGGCCCAAACCGCTTTTTTCGTATCGGCATTATAAACATACAGCAAACTATTTGGTTTTGCCGTTCCAACTTCATAACCAGAATTAAAACTAGCCTTCATGAAAAATCCAATTGATATTAAAAACAACACCAAGGCCCAAAACCCTTTTCTAGGAAACGAACCAAATATTGGTAACAGTAATCCAAAAACCAAAACAGTTAAAACAGCACTTCCTGTTAAAATTTTTAGTCCCAATCCAATTGGAAACATAATTATAAATGGAACCAAAATAATTAATGATGGAATGCTCAAAATTAAATTCAGTATTGAATTTGTTTTTTGTGTAGTGACAAAATAAGCCAACGTAAACAAGCTAAAAAACAATGGAATAATTAAAAACCCCGCTCCTGGCAAATAAAATGCCACCGCTAAATTGATTAAAATCCACATAAACAGTGGCGCTATAGAATAATTCTCCGTTTTATTTTCAGAATTAGAATTGGAATAAAATAACAATGAAATCGCCAAACTCAAAAACGCAAATGCACCTATATAATCGTGACCATTATAGGTAAAACCCTGAAGGATATCATTGTATTGCGGATAAATCTTAAGTAACAAATTCCATCCAAAATAGGTTGTTATCCCCGAAGTTACTAACGCTCCGAGGAAAAATAAAAAACCTTTTCCCATTTCTGAAAACACCAAAACTCGCTTACCAAGACCAATAAAAACTAAAAATAGAAATAGAAAAACCGCTATCAAAACCATTGGAAAAACCCAAGAAAAGGGATAACTCACAAAATGAATTGGCGTATTAAAATAAACATAGTCCTCACTCGATTGAAGAGACGTTAAGTCGGAATTGGAAAAATACTTCAACAAAGGAACCATATAAGTTCCTTGGTGTTCCATTGTTTTAGGACTCAAATGATTGAAATCATCTTGAGCCGTGTGGTAATTAAAATGATTATCAATAAACGCAAAATTGAATCCTTGAATCTTGCCTTGCTCCCTAAAAACGGTCAAGTCGGTGTCGTTCGGCAACATTTTATAAATGCTATACATCAAGGAATT
The DNA here is from genome assembly GCA_943324545.2 of Chitinophaga pinensis. GTDB lineage: Bacteria > Bacteroidota > Bacteroidia > Flavobacteriales > Flavobacteriaceae > Flavobacterium. The sequence continues at coordinate 17,508 of CALPMA020000005.1, read as the reverse complement.
TGAAACTGGATAACTTGGATTGGCAGCCGTAAATTCCTTCACCATATTGGCATTTCCCTTATTTACTTCCATCAACATATAACTTGGTCCAGCACTACCTCGAGCTTCAAAATTTAAAACCAAACCCACTTCTTTCGCCCAATTACTTTGGGTTACAAAAAGTGCCGCTCCGTTCAAACCCAATTCTTCCGCATCCGAAAACAGAATGATAATGTCGTTTTTGTGTGGAGTTTTGTTTTCTAAAAAAGCACGAACGCCTTCCAAAATGGTTGCAATTCCCGAAGCATCATCACTTGCCCCATGCGAATAAGAATGTGGTGCGCTGTCATAATGAGACAATAATAACAATGCTTTCGTGCTATCAGAACCTTTAATTCTCGCTAATATATTTTTTGATTTCGTCAAATTCCCCCAGTCAGAAAGCGTGGTTCCTTCCTGAATTTGGGTTTCTAATCCCATTTTTTGTAATTCTTTAACCAAATAATCGCCAACTATTTTATGATTGTTGGAACCTACAAAATGGGGATTTTCCGAAATAACTTTTACTTTTTCTAACGCTTTTTTTGTAGAATATTCAGAGAGCAATGCATCATCCGTTGAAACCCATTGTGGCATCATAAATAAATAAATTAACCCTGTGGTTCCAGCAATAAATAATATCGATAAAATGGCAATGAATCTGTTTTTCATTTGTAATTAATTTTAAATTAAATGTCTTTTTTGACCAACATAAAATAATCGTTCTCCAAAGCCATATAGCCTTGGTCGTAAATAAAATAATAGGTATTACGTGTCTTAGTATTTAGAATATTTGTAAAAAATTCAAAATCGAATCCCTTACTTAATAATTTTGCTCGCGTTGTTTTCGACTTGCCTTCTACATTCAAAGCGCACAAAACCCTATAGTTTTTTCGCAATTTATTGTTCACATTGCGCATAAAATTCGTGCTGTCCTTATTAATTTTGTTGTTATAGGAATTCCTACAACCGTCGCTGCAAAACTTTTTGTCCTCGCGCCCCACAATTTTATCGTCGCATTCCAAACACGTTTTGTTCATAATTTCTGAATATTAAATTAAAATTGCAGCCGCAAAAAGTATTGTTTTTTGAAGCGAATTAACAATCTTTTTTAACCAATCCTATTCCCGCTGTTCGTTTCAATCCACGCAAAAGCGTGGGATTTTCTCTGCCATCGGGGCTAAAAAAGAATTGTTTATTGTGATTGTAAATTGCCCTTAAAACTTTTATAATCAATCAAATATACTTAATATTTTCCAATTACAAACGCTTACAAACAACTACAACCGAAAGTAAGCAGTTAACAACCGAATAAGTTTTGGAAGTTGTCACATCTTTGCAATGTCGAAATCAAACAACTATCGGCAAAACAAAAATTATTATTTAACCCATTTAAATTAAAACGCTATGAGCACATTAAGAAACAAAGTACAGTTAATCGGTCACGTTGGTAATGATCCAGAAATCAAAACATTCGACGGAGGAAAAAAATTAGCCAAGTTAAACGTTGCCACCAACGAAAATTACAAAAACGAAAAAGGTGAAAAAGTAGAAGAAACCCAATGGCACAGTCTTATTGCCTGGGGAAAAACAGCCGATATCATTGAGAAGTATGTGGTTAAAGGCAAAGAAATCGCCATTGAAGGAAAATTGACCCACAGAAGTTACGAAGATAAAAACGGTGAAAAACGTTACGTTACAGAAGTCGTAATTGACGAATTAATGCTGTTAGGAAAGTAAGTAAAAGAGAAGTCGCAGTTTTCAATTATTCTGAAAGCTGCGCCTTTTTTTATTTTAGAAGCGATACGACTTCTGTAATATTTTCAAAGGAATAGAAATTGTCGTGCTCTATCTCAAAATCAATTTTTTCGTATTCCCAGGTGGTGTGATACGGAATATGAACTCCGTAACCTCCAATATTTAAAATCGGTAAAACATCCGATTTTAGTGAGTTTCCAATCATTATAAAATCTTTAGGATCACAATCCAACCGCCCTAACATTTTTTGATAATCCAATTCGGTTTTATCACTCATCACTTCAATGTGATGAAAATAGGCGCCAATTCCTGAATCATGAAGTTTACGGTGTTGGTCTTTTAAATCGCCTTTGGTGGCTACCACCAATTTGTATTTTCCTTGCAATTCACCTAAAACCTTTTCCACATTTGGCATTAATTCAACTGGTTTTTGCAATAAATCCTTTCCAATAGTAATTATTTTTTCAATTCCACTTCCAGAAATAGTATGATTGGTTAATTCCAAAGCGGTTTCAATCATAGAAAGTGTAAATGCCTTAATGCCAAATCCATACAAAGATAAATTGGCAATTTGGTGATTTAAAATCAACCCTAAAATTTCTTGTTTTGAAGCATAATCTTGAAACAAAACACAAAAACGCTCTTGGGCTTCATCGAAATAAGGTTCGTTGTGCCATAAAGTATCATCGGCATCAAAAGCGATTATTTTTGGGTTCATTTAGTTTATTGTTTCGCCATTAGCAACTCCATCAGCATCCGGATTTACAAAAACCAATTTCCCTTCCGAATTGGTAGTCATCAAAATCATTCCTTCGCTATCAACTCCGCGAAGGTTTCTTGGAGCTAAATTTACTAAAACTGTAACGCGTTTTCCAATAATTTCTTCAGGTGAAAAACTCTCCGCAATTCCTGAAACAATGGTGCGAACATCAATTCCTGTATCGATTTTTAAGATCAGCAATTTATTTGCTTTAGGCATTTTTTCTGCTTCTAGAATAGTTCCTACACGTATATCCATTTTTGCAAAATCATCGTATTGAATCGTTTCTTTTTGAAGTTCCGCCATTTTGTTATCCGCTTTATTTGCTACTTTCGTAGCTTCTAATTTATCAATTTGTTTTTGAATTTCTTCGTCTTCAATTTTTGCAAAAAGCAATTCTGCTTCTCCAATTTGGTGACCTTCAAGAATTAATTCCGAGGTTTGAGACACTGTTTTCCAATCTATTTTGTTCTCAATTTTTAGAATACTAGATAGTTTTGCTGCTGTAAATGGCAAAAAGGGTTCGCAAAGTGAACTCAAAGCCGCGGCAATTTGCAAGGCTACATACATTTGTGTTTGAACTCGCTCAGGATTGTCCTTAATTACTTTCCAAGGCTCTTCATCGGCTAGATATTTATTCCCCAAACGGGCAACATTCATCATTTCTCCCAATGCTTCTCTAAATCGGTAGCGCTCTAAAGAACTAGAAATGACAGCTGGATAAGCTTTTAATTCAGTTAAAGTAGCGTTGTCAATATCTAAAAATTCACTCGGATTTGGAACAATTCCATTGTAAAATTTATTGGTTAAAACTACCACCCGATTGATGAAATTCCCAAAAATCGCAACCAATTCATTGTTATTTCTCGCCTGAAAATCTTTCCAAGTGAAATCGTTATCCTTAGTTTCTGGCGCATTAGAAGTTAATGCATATCTCAAAACATCTTGCTGGTTTGGAAAATCAACTAAGTATTCGTGCAACCAAACCGCCCAGTTTTTTGAGGTCGATAATTTATCTCCTTCCAAATTTAAAAATTCATTTGCAGGAACATTATCAGGTAAAATAAAACTTCCTTCTGCTTTTAACATCGCAGGAAAAATGATACAATGAAAAACGATGTTGTCTTTTCCGATGAAGTGAACCAATTTCGTATCTTCATTTTTCCAATACGGTTCCCAATCTTTTCCTTCTCTTGCAGCCCATTCTTTGGAAGCCGAAATATATCCAATTGGGGCATCAAACCAAACATATAATTTTTTGCCTTCAGCTCCTTCAACAGGAACATCAATTCCCCAATCTAAATCTCGGGTTACCGCACGAGGTTCTAAACCCCCGTCAATCCAAGATTTTACTTGACCGTAAACATTGGGTTTCCAATCGTTTTTATGCCCCACTAAAATCCATTCTCTTAAAAAGTCATCGTAACGATCCAAAGGTAAAAACCAATGTTTTGTTGATTTTAAAACAGGTATTTCTCCGGTAATTGTTGATTTAGGGTTAATTAAATCCGTAGCGTTTAAGGTAGAACCACATTTTTCACATTGATCGCCATAGGCTTCTTCGTGTCCACATTTTGGACAGGTTCCAGTTACAAAACGGTCTGCCAAAAATTGATTTGCTTTAGCATCATATAATTGTTCTGTTACTTGCTCGATAAAATCTCCATTGTCATATAATTTTTTGAAAAATTCAGAAGCGGTATCATGGTGAATTTTCGATGAAGTTCTTGAATAATTATCAAAAGCAATCCCAAAATCTATAAACGATTGACGAATTATTCCATCATATTTATCAATGATTTCCTGAGGCGTTACACCTTCTTTTTTAGCTTTCATTGAAATGGCAACACCGTGTTCGTCGCTTCCGCAAACAAACAAAACATCTTTATCTTGTAATCTTAAGTAACGGGAATAAATATCTGAAGGTACGTAAACACCCGCCAAATGTCCAATGTGAATTGGGCCATTGGTATAGGGCAATGCAGCTGTTATGGTATATCTTTTAGGATTTTGTATCATAATTGTAATTTTGAAATCCTTGAAACTAGCCAAGAATAGATGCAAAAATAAGATAATTTATGTTAGGGACAAGTAGCTAGTTTACACGGAATTACTTTTTTATTTTTTTATTAATTGCAATAAAGGAACTTCAATCCTATTTTGTATATTCGTGAATTGAACCAAAGATATCAAACAAATGAAGTGGGAAGAATTATTATCACTAAAAAGACAAGGAGACAATTTTAAGCGTTTACGCAAAGAACAAGACGATACACGACTGGGATTTGAAGTTGATTATGACCGAATTATTTTTTCTTCGTCATTTCGAAGTTTACAAGATAAAACGCAAGTAATTCCAATGTCTAAAACGGATTTTGTTCACACAAGATTAACCCATAGCCTTGAGGTTTCGGTTGTTGGACGTTCTATAGGTCGACTGGTTGGAAAGAAAATAATTGAAAAATATCCTTATTTAAATGAGATTCATGGTTATGAAATGAATGATTTTGGGGCTATTGTAGCAGCAGCTTCTTTGGCCCACGACATTGGAAATCCTCCTTTTGGTCATTCCGGCGAAAAAGCTATTGGAGAGTATTTTTCTATTGGAAACGGACAAAAATACAAAGCCAAATTAACCGATAAACAATGGCAAGACTTAATAGATTTTGAAGGAAATGCCAACGGCTTTTCTGTGTTAACTAGCTCAAGACCAGGAAACGAAGGTGGCTTAAGAATTTCCTACGCTACCTTAGGTGCTTACATGAAATACCCAAAAGAAAGTTTGCCTAAAAAACCAACCTCAGCAATTGCCGATAAAAAATACGGTTTTTTCCAATCGGATGTGACATTTTTTAAAGAAGTTGCCACTGAATTAGGAATGATTCCTAATAAATCGGGAAAAGATGTGGGTTTTGAAAGACACCCTTTAGCGTATTTAGTTGAAGCTGCAGATGATATTTGCTATACAATTATTGACTTTGAAGACGGAATAAACCTAGGTTTAGTTTCTGAAGATTATGCCTTGGAATACTTAATTAATTTGGTAAAAGACAGTATTGACACTAACAAATACAACACTTTAACTTCCAAAGAAGATCGAATTAGCTATTTGCGAGCAATAGCAATTGGCAGTTTAATAAATGATGCTGTAAATGTATTTATTGAAAATGAGGAAGCTATTTTAAATGGAAAATTTCCCTATCCACTAACTGATAAAAGTAAATACAAAGCTCAAATGGATGATATAATTAAATTGAGCGTGAAAAATATATATAAAAGCCGAGAAGTGATTGAAAAAGAACTTACTGGTTATCAAATAATAAACACACTATTAGACAAATTCATTACTGCTTTCAATAATAATTATGAAGGGACGGCATCTAATTTTGACAGTTTAGTTTTACAATTGCTTCCTGAGAAATTCAGAGTTGAAAAAGACAATTTATATGATAGATTACTTCATATTTGTCACTTTATTTCTCTTTTAACGGATGGGAATGCATACATTTTGTTTAACACCATAAATGCGTCAAAAAATTAGAAATGTAACTGATTACTATTCAATTATTTCAAAAATAAAACTCACCCAAATATTTACAATCTGAAATAATCAAATTCTCTTTATGAAAAATAAATTACTAATTTCAATTCTCTCGATTTTGTTTATAGCAACAGGGTTTTCTCAATCAGAAAAAAAAGACAAAGAAGTTTCCGCTACAAATAATAAAAACAAAAAAGTGAAGCCTAGCAAAAAAACAATTGAATTAAGAAAGAAATTGGCTTATTTTCAAGATCATAGCCCTTTTTTAAAAACAAAAAATCTAACTCAAGGGAACGATAGACCTAATGGTGTTCCTCCAAATAAATATTATGAAAATGAGTGGGAATTAACAATGAATCCTGAATTAGGTAGACCAACGCCTGAAAATTTAGAAGAAATTAGAAAAGAATTATTAGAAGATAGACAACGCCAGCTTGCTTCAGGAAGAGTTCCAGGAGATGCAGTAGATAATAGCTGGGATGAAAGGGGTCCAACAAACGTTGGGGGACGAACAAGAGCAATTATGTTTGATCCGAACGACCCAAGTCGAGAAACTGTTTTTGCAGGAGGTGTAAGTGGTGGTTTATGGAAAAATACGGCGATTTCAAATTCGGCATCTATTTGGACAAGAGTTAACATTGCAGATAATTTAAATGTATCTTGTCTTGCTTTTGACCCAAATAATACCAATGTTTTTTATGTTGGAACTGGAGAATCCTATACTGCAGGAGATGTAGGTGGAAATGGGGTTTGGAAATCAATAAATAGAGGGGTAACTTGGACTAGGATTCTTGGGGGAGTGACCGGTGTTTCTAATTTTCAGTCCGCTAGCAATATAACTATAAGCAGTCCTTCTTTAGTAGCTGGAATTTATCCTTGCTTCCCTAACTTATCTTTTGGCTCAACCATCACAACACCAATTACTTCTAATATTGTTTTGGTTTCAGATGGCTCAACCACTCCAACAATAGGGTGCAATGGATTGACTAATTCAGCTTCAATTAACGGAAAAATTGCATTGATAAGAAGAGGTTCATGTACGTTTGCAATAAAAGTAATGAACGCTCAAATAGCAGGTGCTATTGCTGTAATTATTATGAATAATGTTCCAGGTCCGCCAGCAGCAATTGGAGGGACAGATGCCGCAATTACAATTCCATCAGTGATGATTTCTCAAGCTGATGGAGATCGTTTAGAAGCTGCATTAGCATCAGGAAATGTTAATGCAACTTTAAACCCAAGCAATATTGGAATGCTAACCGGTAGTCTAGTCCCTGGGATTCAGCATGTCAATAAAATAGTTATTAGAAATAATGGCGGAGTTTCTGAGGTTTATGTTGCAGCGGCTGATTCCTATTATGGTCCAGCAAACTCAACTACCTATATGGGCTCTGATGCTTACGGTGTCTATAAATCTATCAACGGAGGTTCAACTTGGACGCAATTAACTATGCCTCTTACTCCAAATCAAAATAAGTACTGCCCAAATGATATAGAAATTGGTGCAGATAATAAAATTTGGATTTCAACCAAAAAAAGCTTTGGTTTTTCTGATGGGGGAGGAAAAGTTTTTTGTTCAAATGATGGGGGAGCAACATTTATTGACAAATATACAGTAACAGGAAATGGTGGTGGCGAAAGAGTTGAAATTGAGCCCTCATTAACAAATCCTAACCTAATTTATGTTTTAGCACAATTAAATCAAGCGACAGCAACTGATGGAATTGAAGTACAACTAATTAAAACAACCGATGGTTTTGCGACTTCAACCATTATGCCATTACCTGCTGGAAATGAAACAAGAGAGACAATCTATGGCTTCACAGGAGGTCAGGCATGGTATAATTTAATGATAGAAGTAGATCCAAATAATGACCAAATTATATATGTAGGTGGAATAGATTTATATAGATCATCTAACGGGGGAAATTCCTGGACAACAATATCAAATTGGACCACCAATGTTCACTCTGATCAGCATGCTATGACATTCAAGCCAGGAAATTCGAATATTGCTGTTTTTGGAAATGACGGTGGTGTGTATTATGGTGGAAGTATATCAACTGCAACAAATAGTTCTGGTATTAATTCAAGAAATAATGGCTTTAACGTTACTCAATTTTATACCGTTGGTGTAGGTCCTTCCGGCACAGGCTCTGGAGACTATTTTGTTGCTGGTGCTCAAGATAATGGTACACAGTATTTTGCAGGGGCATCGGCAAATGCAAATAGCAGTGTAAGAATTCAAGGGGGTGATGGAGCATTTTCGATGTTTGATCAAGACATAGATAATTATTTTATTACCAACTATGTTTATAATCAAAGTATTAATTACAGAACAATTTTTGGGGCTACAAGAGTAATTAATAACGAATCTACCTCCAACGGAGCTTTTATTTGCCCCATGGCATTAGATTCTAGTAAAGATATATTGTTTTCTGACTATACAGTCCCTGGAACAATACCGGTATATGGGATTAGACGATATACAAATTTAAAAAGTGGCACTGTTGGAAAAACAACTTTTACAAATTCATCTTTAATTACAAGTTCACCAACTGCATTAACTGTATCTAAATATTCAACAGCAGAGACGGCTACCACTTTATTAGCTGGTTTCAGAAATGGAAAGGTATTAATATCTTTAAACGCAGACACTACTGTGACCTGGACAGATTTAACGGGTCCAAATTTTGTAGGAAGTGTTTCAGATGTTGAATTTGGTCAATCAGAAAATGATATTTTTGTTACTTTCCATAATTATAATGTAGTTAACATTTGGTATAGCGCCGATCGTGGTTTGACATGGCAAAACAAAGAAGGAAATTTACCAGATTTGCCTGTGAAATGTATTTTACAAAATCCATTAAAACTAAATGAGGTAATAGTGGGAACTGATCTTGGTGTTTGGTACACTAATACGTTTGATAGCGCTTCTCCTATTTGGTATCAATCATTTAATGGTATGAGTAATGTGAAAGTCACTGATTTAGATTTAAGAGATGATAATGCAGTTTATGCTTCTACCTACGGAAGAGGTGTTTTCTCTGGATTGTTTTCCTCTAGAACACTTGCAAATGAGGATTTTTTAAATAAAAAAGGGGTGGTGATTTCTCCAAATCCTTCTAATGGTATTTATAATATCAATATCAATCAATACTCAGGAAAAGTGAATATTCAAGTGGTTGATTTGAGCGGAAGAGAAGTTTATTCTGCTAAAAACGAATTCTTTAATTCAGAAAAACCAATTGATTTAAATGCAGTGGAATCTGGAATTTATGTACTTAGAATATCCGGAGATAACTTAAATTATTCTCAAAAAATAATCAAAAACTAGTTATTAATTGTTGAAAAAAATCCAATCATAAAAACCATTGGATTTGTTTATGATAAAATGGAAATTAAACTCTCTAAATCTATTTTACAATATTGATGCAATTCTTCAATTGTCCCTTGTTGGATGAATTCATCAGGAATGCCATGATTTAGAACTGGGGTTGAATAATTATATTGTGATGCAAATTCTAAAATAGCACTTCCAAAACCACCCATAATTACTCCATCTTCAATAGTGATTATTTTTTCAAATTCATTGAAAATACTATGCAATGCCTTTTCGTCCAAAGGTTTTACAAATGCAAAATCATAGTGTGCAATAGTTTCAGGGTTATTCATTTTGGCTATTGCCAATGAAACTGTGTTTCCAATGGTTCCATTAGATAAAACAGCGGTTATCGTTCCTTCTTTTAAATAATTGGCTTTGCCTATTTCTAATTTTTTATACGGTTTTTGCCAATCCACAATTTGGCCTCGACCTCTTGGATAACGAATTGCAATCGGTTTATTCAAGCCTAATTGTGAGGTAAATAATATATTTCTTAGTGCCAATTCGTTCATTGGCGAATACACAATCATGTTGGGAATACAGCGCAAATAAGCCAAATCGAAAACTCCGTGGTGGGTGGCCCCATCTTCACCAACCAACCCCGCTCTGTCCAAACAGAAAATAACTGGGAGATTTTGCAAAGCTACATCATGAATTACTTGGTCGTAAGCGCGTTGCAAAAAGGTAGAATAGATATTACAAAAAACAATCATTCCTTGTGTTGCCATTCCTGCGGCTAATGTTACCGCGTGTTGTTCGGCAATTCCAACGTCGAAAGCACGTTTTGGAAACTCCTCCATCATAAATTTTAATGAACATCCCGAAGGCATTGCAGGAGTAATACCGATTATTTTTTCGTTGGCTTTCGCCAAATCTAATAGCGTTAACCCAAAAACATCTTGGTATTTTGGAGGCAAATGCAGCTCCGATTTTGGAATAATATCTCCCGTGATTTTATCAAATTTCCCCGGCGCATGGTATTGCACTTGGTTGTCTTCAGCTTGCTGAAGTCCTTTCCCTTTTGTAGTAATAATATGAAGGAATTTAGGCCCTTTTATTTTCTGTAATCGCTTTAATTCTTTTAGAACTGCATGAATGTCGTTTCCATCAATTGGGCCAGAATAATCAAAATTTAGGGATTTAATCATGTTGTTTCCCTTTGGGTTTTTTCCTTCTTTTACAGCAGTCAAATAGTTTTTTAGAGCGCCAACACTTGGATCAATTCCAATGGCATTATCGTTCAGAATCACTAATAAATTGGCATCGGTAACTCCTGCGTGATTCAATCCTTCAAACGCAATTCCGGAAGCTATTGAGGCATCACCAATTACTGCAATATGTTGCTTGTTCAATTCACCTTTCAAATTGGAAGCAATTGCCATTCCTAAAGCAGCTGATATTGAAGTTGACGAATGTCCAACACCAAAAGTATCATAATTACTTTCAGTACGTTTTGGAAATCCTGAAATTCCATTAAGCTGTCGATTGGTATGAAAGTTCTCGCGCCTTTCCGTAAGTATTTTGTGGCCATAGGCTTGGTGACCAACATCCCATACTAATAAATCATTTGGAGTGTCAAAAATATAATGTAAGGCGATAGTAAGCTCTATAACACCCAAACTTGCTCCTAAATGCCCTTCTTTTACCGCTACAATATCAATAATAAAATCTCGCAACTCTTGAGCCAATTGAGGAAGTTGTCCTTCGTCAAGAAGCCTTAAATCGGATGGAGAATTGATATTTGAAAGTAAATTGTTTGACATAATGCAAATGTACGATTTGAAATTGTATTTTTGTTCTTAACTTTTAAATTCCCTTTTTGGGATTATTTATGTTTTATGGAAAATCCTTTCAGTGACGAATATTTTATGAAAAAAGCTTTGCAGGAAGCGGAATTGGCTTTTGAAAAAGGCGAAATTCCTGTAGGCGCTTTAATTGTAGTTGAAAATAAAATCATTGCGAGAACCCATAATCTCACTGAACTTCTGAATGATGTAACTGCTCATGCAGAAATGCAGGCCATTACTTCGGCAGCAAATTTCCTTGGGGGAAAATACTTAACAGGTTGCACATTGTATGTTACTTTGGAGCCTTGCCAAATGTGTGCTGGAGCCTTGTATTGGAGTCAGATTTCGAAAATTGTTTTTGGTGCAAGCGATGAAAATCGAGGTTTTGAGAAAATGGGAACACAATTGCATCCTAAAACAACTGTTGTTCGAGGAGTTTTGGCGGAGGAATCGGCCAACTTGATGAAGTCATTTTTTTCTGAAAAAAGAAAATAAATATAATAAACCACTCCTCATTCGAACAGCGGTTTTTTAATTTAATTCTTTATTTTTCTTCTTTAATCAAATAGATATACACTGGAAAGTGATCGCTAAAACCTATTTCGTTTATGGTATGCCGGAGCGGATATCCTTTATACTGGCCCGTGGTTTGAATCATAAAGGGCTTGTTATAAATTCCTGCTTTCCAATATTTATAGGACGAATAGTCTTTTTTTATTAATGTTTCGGACACCATTATTTGGTCGAAAATATCTCCAGCATCTCTATAAAAAAGAGAGGAATTTCCATCTTTCGCCATTTGCTCGAACGGATTGTAAACCCCAAATTGTTTTACTTCTTCCTTTTTCAATTTGGCACCTATACCTTGTTTTACACTATTATTATAGGTTCCATCATTTAAATCACCCATGGTGATAATTTTGGCATTTGGATTAATTTTATAGATGGAATCCATAATTTTTCTATTCAATCTTCCGGCTGCTTCTCTAAAAGGGCTACTCCTTTTTTCCCCGCCTGATCTTGAAGGCCAGTGATTAACAATAATATTTACCTCATCGCCATCTAACATTCCGGTTACTAATAAAACGTCTCTTGTGTAAACTCGGTTGTCAATTGCTACTTCATTTTTATCACTATCGGCTTTGTCTTCGGCTGTTTCGCCAGTGTTTTTCTCAACAATTTTAGAATCATTTCTGTAAATGAGCAAAGGAATGTTAATGGAGCTTGTAGGCTTAAAATGTTTTTTTTGATATAAAAGCGCTACATCAATTCCGCGTTTGTCAGGGGATTCGTAGTGAACAATTCCGTAATCGTTCACAGCAAGTTTAGGTTGTTTTACTAAGTCTTCCAAAACACCTCTGTTTTCAATTTCTGAACCGCCAATTAAAGTTGGAGAATTTGGGTTTTCGCCTGTTCCAATTTCAGAAAGTACTCTTGCTAGGTTTTCTAATTTTTTACTATATTTTTCAGAAGTCCAGTTTTGAGAGCCATTTGGTAACCATTCTTCATCAAAATTTGGGTTATTAATAGTATCAAATAAATTTTCTAAATTGTAGAATGCCACAGTATGAATAGAAAATTTTTTTTGTTGAGCATTGACAAAAATAATTGACAAAAAAAGAAAAAATAATGTGATTTTATTTCTTAAGTTCATAAAAATTTCAGTTTTAATTTAACCTTCTCTTTTATACAGTAGGGTTACAAATGTAAAATAATATTATAGATTAATAACATTGGTGCATTAAGAAATTAATAATTCAATATTTTTTAGCTAATATAAAAATTTAGATTGACAAGGACGCTTTATTAATTGCCTTGATTACTAGAGGATAGTAAAATTTATGTAGTTTTTTAATGTAAAGAAAACAACAATTTTATAAAATACTTTGTGATTTTATTTATTGTAACCTAAATTCTTGTAAATTTGTAAGCCCTATTTTCTAAATAAATAAAAAAGCAGGGTTAATTTAAAAATACAATATGAAAAAACTTGTTATTAGTTCTTTATTTGTAATGCAAGTATTTTTTGTTTTTGCTCAAAATATTTCTGGGATTTCTGGAAAAGTAGTCGATGCTAAAACTAAAAAACCATTACAAAATGCAATTGCCTCTATTCAAAATTCAAATTTAACTCAGCTCACCAATGCCGATGGTAAATTTACTTTTGAAACGGTCGCTGTTGGTAACCAATTAGTTCAAATTAAAGTTACCGGCTATAAAGATCAGTTGCTTACAGTTGAAATTGTAGCTGGAAAGATATTGGATTTAGGAACTATAAGTTTAGAATCTGATATTACTGAAGAAAGACAATTAAGTTTAATAACTATTACTGATTCCGATTTAGGTGATGATAATAGTGGTTCAGAAAGTACTTCAAGTTTGCTTCAGGCATCCAGGGATGTGTTCCAACAATCGGCAGCATTTAACTGGGGTCAAGCTCGATTTAAATTGAGAGGTTTAGATAATGAATATGGGGTTACGATGATTAATGGAATTTCCATGAATAAAATCTATGACGGAAGACCACAATATAGTAATTGGGGTGGATTGAATGACGCTACTCGTAATCAAGAATTCACTAATGGTTCTGCGCCATCTGATTATACTTTTGGAGGCATTTTAGGAACTAATGAAATTAATACTAGAGCTTCTTTATACCGTCCAGGAAATAGAATTTCATTTGGAGGAACGAATACCAATTATACTGGAAGAATTATGGGAACTGTAGCTTCTGGTATGCGAAGTGACGGATGGGCTTATACTATTTCTGCTTCTAGGCGCTGGGCTCAAGAAGGCTATTTCCAAGGTACAAATTATAGTGCTAATTCCTTTTTTGCATCCGTAGAAAGAAAAATCAGTAAAAATAATAGCTTAAATTTTACTGCTATTTTCGGACAAAACAGTAGGGGGAAAAATTCTCCTAATACTCAAGAGGTAACTAATCTTGGTGGTGAAAAATACAATTCCTATTGGGGTTGGCAAAATGGAGAAAAAAGAAATTCAAGAATAAAAACGGTAGAAGAGCCGCTATTTATTTTAAGTAATTATTGGAAACTGTCTTCAAAAACCAATTTGAATATCAATGTTTCTTATCAAACAGGAAAAATTGGAAATAGTAGAATTGACTTTCAAGGAGCAAATAATCCTGATCCTACTTATTATAGAAATCTACCAAGTTACTATACTTCATTATATGAAAATGACCCGGCTGCAGTAACGCTTCAAAATCCTGCGGCGTATCTGCCTGGTGGTTTGGGAGGTATAAGTTTATATAATCCTAATGATCCAACGAACCCGGCTTTTATTGGATCTTTAAATGCCAATTTTTTTACTAATAAACAAATAGATTGGACGTCAATGTATCGGGCCAATTCTATTAGCGGAACTAGTAAATACGTGTTATTTGAAGATCGTACAGATGACACTCAATATGTTGCAAATTCAATATTAAGCTCTCAACTTTCAGATAATATTATATTAAATGCAGGTGGAAGTTTCACTAAATTGAAATCACATAATTTCAAAAATATGCTTGATTTATTAGGCGGAAGTTCTTTCAGTGACTTAAATTTATTTGGTGTTGGTGACCAACAACAATCTGATTTGAACAATCCAAATAGAGTAGTTGGAAAAGGGGATGTTTATGGTTACAATTATAATTTGCATACCACTAAAATTGATGCTTTTACTCAATTCAAATTTGTTTACAAAAAGGTTGATTTTTATTTAGCACAATCTTTCTCTCGTTCAGAATATGAAAGAGAAGGTTTATTTAAAAATGGCTACTACGCTTCCAATTCTTATGGATATAGCTCGAAAAAAGTGTTTGATAATTTTGGATTTAAAGGAGGTTTAACCTATAAAATTTCAGGACGTCAATACTTAACCTTTAATGGTCTTTATATGTCTAAAGCCCCAAGTTTAAGAAATGTGTTTAATAATGCTCGAGTTACTAATAACATAACAGATGGAGTAGCAAATGAAACTGTTTCTAGTGCCGATGCGAGCTATATCATTTCTTCTCCTAAATTAAAACTTAGATTTACCGCTTTTTATTCTAAAATTCAAAATCAAACTGAAACCTCCTTCTTTTTTGGAGACGGTGCAGGAATTGATGATCCTGCAACTGATGCAAATGAAAGTAATGTATTCGTAGCAGAGACAGTTACTAATTTAGACAAGAGAAATGTAGGAATTGAATTTGGTGCTGAATATCCAATTACTTCTACCATAAAAGTTACTACTAGCATTGCTTATGGAGACTATATTTTTGACAGTAATCCAAATGTAAAAGTGAGTTCAGATGCTGCGGCAACTGTTGATAATCCGATGCCAATAAATGATTATGGTCAAGCCAAATTGAAAAATTACAAACAATCTGGTATGCCACAAGCAGCTGCTTCTGTTGGAATTGAATATAGAGATCCTAAATTCTGGTGGGTTGGCGCTAATATAAACTACCTAGCAAATAGCTATATTGACGTGGCTCCAATTACAAGAACTGATCGCTTTTTTACAGATCCTTTAGGAGTTAATAACAATCCATTCCCAGAAGCAACTCAAGCAAGAGCAAACGAATTGTTAAAGCAAGAAAAATTTGATAATTTCGCTTTATTAAATTTAGTTGGTGGGAAATCTTGGAAAGTTGGAGATAACACCTTTGGATTCTTTGCAAGTATTAATAATGTTATGGATATAGTATACAAAACAGGTGGGTTTGAACAAGCAAGAAACTCCAACTACAGACAATTAAACCAAGACGTTTCAAGTGGAACTCCGGCATTTGCCCCTAGATATTTTTACGGTTTCGGAAGAACCTATTTCCTAAATTTATACATCAATTTCTAATAAAATAAAATAACAATAATATGAAATCAATAATTTTAAAATCAGTATTTTTTAGTATTCTGTCAGCGGGATTGTTTACTAGTTGTGTAAAAGATGAATTTGGAACACCAACCCTTGGGGATTGTTCAGAAACTTCATTAATAAAAAATAGAGAAGTTTCTCAAATTAATGCGGGTGCTGTTGTAGCAGTTCACACCAATATTGTACCTGGTGTTTCTGATGTAATTGAAGCTTATGTAACTTCAAGCGATATTGGGGGTAATTTCTTTAAATCTATTTCTTTTCAAACATTAGATGGATCAAGAGCTTTTAGTATTCCTGTTGACGCCTCTTCTACTTTTATTAATTATGAGCCAGGAAGAAAAGTTCTAATTAAAATGGATGGTTTATACAAAGATGTGAAATACGATGGAATGAGAATTGGTGGTCTTTATGCCAACTCTTCAGGAGGTGCAGAAGTGGGAAGAATGTCAGAAACTGATTTCAAAGCTTCAGTAAATAGAACGTGTACTGCTGTAAATGAAAATCAATTAGTTCAACGAGTAACTATTGAACAAGCTGTTAATGGGGGTACTTATTTAAACAAATTAATTGAATTGGATAGAGTTCAATTTGTGGATAATGATGTTGTTGCCAACAGTACTTATTATGATGCAAATCCATCAAATCCAAACACTATCGGTGGAGCTACAAACCGTAGAATTCAAGATTTTAACGGAAGTTCTGTAATTTTTAGAACCAGTGGATATTCAAATTTTGCTTCAAAAGCAGTAGCTACAGGAAGTGGTAAAATTAGAGGTATCA
Source organism: Chitinophaga pinensis (assembly GCA_943324545.2). GTDB lineage: Bacteria > Bacteroidota > Bacteroidia > Flavobacteriales > Flavobacteriaceae > Flavobacterium. The sequence continues at coordinate 607 of CALPMA020000005.1, read as the reverse complement.
TGACAAAATACAATAACGATTACCAATTTATGGTAAGAACTGAAGCCGATATTAAATTAACATCACCAAGATTTTCTCCATTATTAAATGAAACTTTTGATGGCGGTATCGCTTCTTGGACTGCATTTAGTGTTACTGGTGCTGAAGTATGGACGCACAGTACTACATTTGGAAATCCGGGTTCTATGGCTAAAATGTCAGGGTTTGCAACTACCAGTAGAGCTAATGAGGATTGGTTGATTTCTCCAGTTCAAAATTTATCTACATTAACCACTGCTACTTTGAATTTTGATAATGCCTATAAATTTGCAGGAGATCCTATTGTAGTTTTAGTTTCTAAAAACTATTCTGGTTCAGGAAGTCCATATGCGGCGGGTGTAACTTGGACAACTATTACTGGAGCAACTCTTTCTACTGGTAATTATGTTTGGGCTAATTCAGGTAATTTATCATTAAACTCTTTCGCGGGTGCAGGTAATAGCACCGTTTATGTGGCATTTAAATATACTTCTTCAACAACAGCTGCTTCAACTTGGGAAGTTGATAATGTTAAAGTTACAGGAAACTAGTATTATTATACTATAATAATTAAAGAGCTGCAGCGATG
>CALPMA020000004.1 GCA_943324545.2 Chitinophaga pinensis | reverse complement strand
TAAAATGTTAATAGAATGTCAAATTTATAAGTAGTGATTGTTTTTTAAACATCAATTTTGTGTCAAAAGTTAGTAATTTTAGTGTCATAAATGATTTTTAAATATTTACAAATTAACGTAAGTGTTTTTGTGTAATCGTACAAAAAATGGGTTAAAATTGTACAAAGTGTTTTTTTATTTGAGAAATATTATGAATATCAAATAAATGAAATCAGTAAAAATTGTCAATAATTACGTTACTTTGCAACGTATTTAATTTCGTAGGATGAGAATTTTCTTAAAAATAGTGGTTGTTTTTGTAGTAGTAGGATTGTTTTCTTGTAAAACAAAATACTACGATAAATCAATGGTAGTGGCAAGTAACACTTTGCAAAATAATGAAACAAAAGTGTCTTTGGTAGAGAGCAAACAAATAGAAGTTCGAGATACTTCTTTTGTAAATTTGAAAGAGTACAGCACTGATTTTGTTTACGACATGAAATATGCCACCGAGGCTAATTTTCTAAAAGCCAAAGTTTACGATTGTGCTGAATGTTTTCTTCGGTTAAAAACAGTAAAAGCACTTGTAAAAGCCAATTCTAAATTCATGAAATTGGGTTATAAAATCAAAATCTACGATTGCTACCGACCATTAGACGTTCAGAAAAAAATGTGGGCAATTGTTTCTAATCCTATTTATGTTGCTAATCCTAGTAAAGGATCCATTCACAATAGAGGAGGAGCTTTAGATATTACTTTGGTTGATAATAACGGAAAAGAACTGGATATGGGAACTCCTTTTGATTTCTTTGGACCCGAAGCCAGTCATGATTACAAGGGTTTTTCTAAGGAAATTATAGAGAATAGAGCCTTATTTAAAAAAATAATGATTGGTTCTAAATTCCAATCTTTCGACTCAGAATGGTGGCATTATAACTTGAAAAATGCAAAATTAGATCCTATTTCTAATTTCAAATGGAAATGCAACTAATCGATTACACAAGGTAAGAAATCAATAAAATAGCTGCTTGGAAAATACGTTTTTTGATCCATTTCGGAAAGTAACTGTTTCTTTATGATATAATCTTGAGATTCTGTTGCAAATTTGATTCTCATACTTGAGATAAGGGAAGTTTTTAAGTCATCAATAGTCCCCTTCATAAAGTAAAAAGTCCCAGATAATATTCTGTTATTAAATCCCAAATCATCTTTTACAGGGGTACCACAATTCTCTTGTTCAGAAGCAATCAGGGTAACTACCTTGTTGTTTTCTAATTGTAGATAAATTCTTGAATTTTTATCAAAGCAATTTACTTTTAAAAAATCTTTACTTTTTTGAAGGATCTGTAGGGTTAACGACGGAATTCCATCGGTTATTGCCAAAGCGAAAAACACATATTTCGAAGTATTTCCAAAAATGAATTCATGAATAACAGCGCTCTTAGTTTCTTTATATGTGCCCAGACTATCTTTTACATTCACGCTATAATCACATGGTTTTTGGGCGGTTATTGAAAGACTAAAAAGTACAATTATTAGTAATAGAAGTTTTTTCATGTTAATTTATTTTGATGCAAAGTAAAACTATTTTGTCATTATTTAGGTCAGTTGTAAAGAAACAATAGGTTGTTCCTCCGTCTTTTATCTTCCATTTCTTTCGAATATCGTCAACGCTATCCGGGAAATTTCTAGTAGTTACATTCGCATTTGTATTTTCTAAATTGGTTTTCATCCCCTTTTTGGAATAGGGAAAAACCTTTTTGATTTTAAATGTTCTTCCAGGGAAATCAATGCATTCGTCAGAAGTATACAAGTGGGAATGGGGATGGAGTTTACCTAGATTGTATTGTATTCCAATTTCATCAAAACCACCGGATTTCATAATGGCGCTATTGGGTTCATAGAGATAATTTTGAGGCAATTCAAAAACGGGTGAATCAAAATTTGAATTCAATTCAAATTCAAAAAATTCTCTTGTTTCATTGACTATATTAACTGTTTTAATTCCTGGACTACCCATAAAGTCGGCCTTTAATTCCCAAAGTATTTCTTTCACTTCATTATCTACAGCTACAATATGAATTCGTTTTACCTTGTTTAATTCAGATAAACCAGCAGAAATATCAAGAATTGGTGCTGTTTTAATTAGGATATTATCTGCTTTAGAAAAGTAAAAAGAAAGCAATTCAGGAACGTTTGGTAGGCAATCTTTCAACATAAAAACCTTGCCTTTTAAATCATTTCTTCTTGAAGGATCGATATAAATCCAATCTAATTTATCTTCGAGATTACTCAGTGCTTCAATGCTATCACCAACAATATAATTGACATTTTCTATTCCGAATTGCTTGAAATTATGACTAACAATTGCTGATAATTCACCATCAATTTCACAATGAGTTATCTTTTTTACGCATTTAGCAAAATACAGGCAATCGACACCAAAGCCACCTGTTAAGTCAATTAAGGAATTCCCAAATACTATTTCCGATTTGTAGAATGCGGTTTTCTCGGAAGAGGTTTGTTCCACCGATATTTTACTAGGGTAAATGATGTTTTTAGTTGAAAAATAAGTGGGGAGTTTATATTTAGCCTTTGATTTTGCTGCAATTTGATTCAAAATGGAAATCCAATTGAATTCTGGGAATGGATTTTTTTGTAAAGCCAATTTGGAAACCTCAACTCCTAATTGAGAATTGATATAATTTTGAATTTCAGAATGTAATAAAAAAGTATCCATTAATTAAATTCTAATTATTAAAAATATAATTTAGAATGTTAGCGCCCATTTTCAATGCTTTTTCACGAACTTCAATAGGGTCATTGTGTACATCAGCATCTTCCCAACCGTCACTCAAATCGGTTTCATAAGTATAAAGTAAAACCAATCTATTTTCAATAAAAACTCCAAAAGCTTGAGGTCTCTTTCCATCATGTTCGTGAATTTTTGGAAGTCCCGCAGGAAATGCATTTGGTTTTTGAAAAATGGGATGATTAGAAGGGATTTCTACAAGGGCATTGTTTGGAAAGAGTTTTGCTATTTCTTTTTGAAGGTACTCGTTCATACCATAATTGTCATCAATATGAAGAAAGCCGCCGGAAGTTAAATAATTAGTGAGATTTTCAATTTCTGAAGGATTAAAAACAATATTTCCATGACCGGTTGCATGAACATAGGGGTAAGAAAAAATATCAGGACTGCTAGGATTTATAACTGCATTTTTAGGTTTTAATTTGGTTCCAATAGTTTGATTGCAGTATTTAATCAGGTTGGGTAATGCGGTTGGATTGGCATACCAATCGCCACCACCACTGTATTTCAACAAGGCAATTTCCTGTGCAAATGTTGGAACTGAAAATAATAGCAATAAGAAAATTAATTTTTTCAAAATGGGTACTTATTCATTAATAAAAAAAACACTGTGACACGCTACTATTGCGGCTGTTTCAGTTCGTAATCGAGTGGAACCTAAAGTAACAGGAGTATAGTAGTTTTCCAATGCCAAAGTAATTTCTTTATTGGAGAAATCCCCTTCTGGTCCAATTAATAAAGTTACATTATCCTTTGGTTTTATTACTGATTTCAATGATTTCTTATCTGTTTCTTCGCAATGAGCAATTAACAATAAACCCTCGTATTTTTGTTTGATAAAATCTTTAAAAGAAATAGGATCATTTAGTTTAGGCAAATAATAGTGTAACGATTGTTTCATCGCCGATTGTATTATTTTATCAAATCGATCAGTTTTAACGAATTTTCTTTCCGAATGGTCGCAAATAATAGGAGTGATTTCTGAAATTCCTATTTCGGTAGCCTTTTCTAAAAACCATTCGTATCTGTCGTTCATTTTGGTTGGAGCCACCGCTAAATGTAAATGGTATTTTGGAGTTGCTGCTACTTCAAAACTGATTATTTTTACAGTACATTTACTATCAGAACCAACTACAATTTCCGTTTTAAATAAAAACCCTAAACCATTGGTTACAAATAATATATCACCACCTTGCTTTCTTAAAACTTTAATAATATGTTTGCTCTCTTCTTTATCAAAAGTAAAACTATCTGTCGTTTCATTAATGTTAGGATTATAGAATAATTGCATAGTTTTAAAATTGAATTCTAGCTTTGGAAACCACATCTGAAGTTTCGAAATTTTCTTGTAAATATTTTTGATAACCTACAATTCCAATCATTGCAGCATTATCAGTGGTGTATTCAAATTTAGGAATATAAGTTTCCCAACCGTATTTGGCTTGGGCTTCCTTCATAGCGTTTCTAATGCCTGAATTTGCCGAAACTCCACCACCAATAGCGATTCTATTGATTCCAGTTTGACTGACCGCCAATTTCATTTTGTCCATTAATATCTCGATGATGCTGTGTTGAATAGAAGCACAGATATCATTTAAATTCTCTTCAATAAAATTAGAGTTTTCTGCTACATTTTTTTGAATGAAATACAATATGGCAGTTTTTAAACCTGAAAAGCTAAAATCCAATCCAGGAACTTTCGGTTTGGTAAATGCAAATGCATTTGGATTTCCTAATTGGGCATATTTATCTACTAAGGGGCCGCCAGGATAAGGCAAGCCTAAAATTTTAGCACTTTTATCAAAGGCTTCTCCCACTGCATCGTCGGTAGTTTCTCCAATAATCTCCATATCGAAATAATCGTTGACTTTTACTATTTGCGTGTGTCCCCCAGAAATGGTTAAAGCTAAAAATGGAAATATTGGTTTTTCATAACCTTCTTCGTCAATAAAATGGGCTAAAATATGCGCTTGCATGTGGTTCACTGCTATTAAGGGGATGTCTAAGGCCAATGATAAAGATTTAGCAAAGGAACTACCAACCAATAAAGAACCCATTAATCCAGGTCCTTGCGTAAAAGCTATTGCTGTTAACTGTTCTTTTTGTATATTCGCTTTGCGAAGTGCGGCATCAATAACGGGTAGAATGTTTTGTTGGTGTGCTCTTGAAGCTAATTCAGGAACCACGCCACCGTACTGATTGTGAATAAGTTGATTGGCTACAATATTAGACAAAACTTTATCGTTTTGCAATATAGCAGCAGCTGTATCATCACAGGAACTTTCAATCGCGAGTATATAAACTGGCTTATTGGGCATAAAAAATGTATTGAATTGTATTAAAATAGCTATCCAAATTGATTTTTTTTTTGGATTTGTCAAAATTAAAGAATTTTTATTTAAGGACTAAAGATTCTAGAGTTTAAATAATAACATAATAAATTAAAAGTAGTACCTATCAAAAAATATAAAAAAATAGTATTCCGTATCCTACTTGGAATAGTCCTACTATTATTGGTACTTGGAATTACCTTATCGTTGCCTGTTGTTCAAACTAAAATAGGAGAATACGTAACCGATATGCTTCGAAAAGACTACAAAGCCGATATCAATGTGGAACAAGTTTCCATATCTATTTTTGGAGGTGTAAAATTAAAGAGTGTTTTAATTCGAGATCACCATAAATTAACTATGATTTCTGCTAAAAGTATCAAAACCAATGTATTAAGTTTTGAAAAGCTCTACAATGGCGATTTGTTATTTGGCGAAATAAGAATAGACAGTTTATTTTTTAATTTAAAAACCTACAAGGGAGAAAAAGATACTAATATTGGAATATTCTCAACTCTTTTTGACACGGGAAAGCCTTCAATAAAGCCTTTTTTATTAAAATCTAAGAATGTTTACCTCACCAATAGTTCCTTTCTTTTATCGGATGATAATAGTGCTTCTCCAAAACAATTGGATTTCAAAAAATTAAATATTGAAACCAGCAACCTCAAAATATATGGTCCAGAGGTAACTACCAATATTTTGAAAATGTCCTTTTTAGATCACCACGGAATTGCCATCACGGATTTAAAAACCAACTTCGCCTATACTTTAAAATACATAAAAGCAGAAAAAATTAGTTTTATTACTAAAAATTCATTTTTTAATGGATATGCAATCTTGAATTATAGCGGTAATGATTTTGCTGACTTTAATAACAAAGTTCAATTTGATGTAAAAGTGGATTCTGCCTCTATTTCTTCCAATGATATTCGTTTTTTTTACAATGAATTAGGTAAAAACCAGCAATTCAAAATTAAATCTAAAATTAAAGGAACTCTTAATGATTTGTATTTTTCTAATTTAAGTTTAGTAGATAAAAACAATACTAATATTAATGGAAAAATATATTTTAAAAATCTTCTTGGTAATGAAAATCAGCGTTTTTACATGAAGGGAAATTTCAATAATTTGACCTCAAATTATAAAGATTTAGTGAAAATATTACCTAATATATTAGGTAAAAGTTTACCGAGTAGTTTAGATAAATTAGGCCAATTTGATTTAAGAGGTAAGACTGAAATAACTACCTCTACTATTGGAGCTGATTTTTACATGACGACTTCACTAGGGAACTTGCAATCGAATTTAATAATGACCAACATTGAAAATATCGATAATGCCTCTTATAAAGGAAATTTAATTTTAGAACATTTTAAAATTGGGAAATTTCTTGGCAAAAGAGACTTGGATTTTGTAACTCTTAATGTTGATATTGATGGAAAAGGATTTAAGCTTAAAAATTTAAACACCTCATTATCGGGCGATATCTACAAAATGAATTATAAAGGTTACAACTACACTAATATTGTTGTAAATGGAAATTTCAAAAGCCCAATTTTTAAAGGTAAATTAAATGTAAACGACCCAAATTTATTCATGGATTTTGATGGATTAGTAGATCTAGAAAAGAAAGAAATAAATTATAATTTTAATGCCAATATAGATTTTGCCAATTTGAAAAAATTGAATTTAGTTCAAAAAGACAGTGTTTCCGTTTTTAAAGGAGTTATTGATGTGAGGGTTTCGGGTACCAATTTAGACAACATTAAGGGCGCTGTTAATATTAAAAACACATCTTATCAAAATGAGAAAGATACTTATTATTTTGATGATTTTGATTTTGCTTCAAGTTTTGATGAAAATAAAGTCCGAACTATTTCTATAAATTCTCCAGATATTGTTCAGGGAAAGATTGTTGGAAATTTTCAAATTGATCAATTACAAAAAATGGTTGAAAACTCATTGGGGAGCCTTTATGCGAATTACAATCCCAATAAAATAAAGAAGGGCCAATATTTGAAATTTGATTTTGCTATTTACAACAAGATAATTGAAGTTTTTTTACCTGGAATTTCCCTCGCACCAAATACATTAATGCAAGGCACTATTAATTCGGATAGAAATGATTTTAAATTTAATTTCAATTCTCCAAAAATTACTGCTTTTGATAATAGTTTACATAAAATTGCTATTAGAGTCGATAATAAAAATCCTTTGTACAACGCCTATGTTTCTATGGATAGTTTGCAAACAAAAAACTATAAAATTTCAGATTTAAGTCTGATTAATGTAATTCAAAACGACACTTTATTTGTAAGATCGGAATTTAAAGGAGGCAATAAAGCTGAAGATTATTATAAAATGAATGTATTTCATACTATAGACAAGCAGAATAATAATGTGGTTGGGATTCAAAAATCAGATATTAAGTTCAAAGACGTATTATGGTATTTGAACGAAAATAGTAACTCGAAAAATAAAATAGTATTTGATAAAAAATTATCAAACTTTTCTTTTGACGAAATTGCATTAACTCATGACAATCAAAAAGTAGAATTTAAAGGTTTTATTGATGATAATGATTCTAAAGATCTTAATTTGAATTTTACCAATATTGACATCAATAAGTTAACTCCTGAGGTTTCTGATTTTACCTTTAAAGGGATTTTGAACGGAAATGTAAATTTGAAGCAAAATAAAAATATTTACCAACCAACAGCTTCTTTATTCATTGATGGCCTAACTGTAAATTCGGCACTTTTAGGAAAATTAAAATTAGATATTGCTGGCGATAATGATTTGAAAAAATTCAAAGTAAATTCTTCAATTGTAAATGAAAATATTGAATCATTCAATGCTAATGGAGATTTTATTATTGAAAATAATGAGACTAAAACTAATCTGGATCTACGATTTAATAAATTTAATTTAGGGGTTTTAGGATTAATAGGAGGAGATATTGTCACCAATATAAAAGGTTTTGCCTCCGGAAGTACTAATATTGAAGGAATAATTACCGATCCAAAAGTAAACGGAAGAATGTATATTGTAAATTCAGGTATTTCTATTCCATATCTAAATGTTAATTACGAATTTGAAGACAATACTATTGTTGATATAACCGAGAGTTCCTTTATAATTAGAAATGCAAGTATTATTGATTCTAAATATAAATCTAAGGGAATTTTAGAAGGTAGGGTAAAACACAATAAGTTCTCTGATTGGGTTTTGGATTTAAAAGTTAAATCGGATAGATTCCTTGCATTAGATACCAAAGATCGAGAAGATACTGCCTATTTTGGTACAGCATTTATAGATGGAGTGGCTTCAATTTCGGGTCCTTCTGATGGATTGGTAATTAATATAGATGCAAAATCTGAAAAAGGGACTGCAATTAAAATCCCGATTAATGATGTTAATGCTTCAGGAACTAATGATTATATTCATTTTCTTACCTATAAAGAAAAAAATAATATTGAAAAAGGAGTTTCTAATAACTCTAGAAATTACAATGGTTTAGAATTAAAATTTAATTTAGATATCAATCAGAAAGCAGAAATTGAAGTGATATTAAATAGAAATTCTGGTCATGGAATGAAAGGTCGTGGGAATGGAAATTTATTATTAGAAATTAACACCTTAGGAAAATTTATTATGACCGGAGATTTCCAAGTATACGAGGGAACTTATAATTTTAAATACGGAGGTATTATTGATAAGAAGTTTAAAGTGAAAAAATTTGGTTCAATTGTTTGGGAAGGAGATCCACTTAAAGCCAATATTAATTTGGAGGCTGTATATGAAACAACTGCTAACCCAGCAGTTTTGTTAGACAATCCATCTATAAATAAAAAAGTACCTGTTGATGTTGTAATTGGTATAAAAGGTAATTTAAGTAATGTAGAACCAGATTTTTCAATTAATTTTCCAACCGTAAGTTCGGTTTTAAAATCGGAAATACAATATAAACTAGACGATAGAGATACCCGACAAAAACAAGCATTGTATTTACTATCTTCTGGTGGTTTTTTAAGCCAATTAGGAATAAGCCAAACTGATTTAACTGGAAATATTTTTGAAAAATTCAGTGGTATTTTTAATGATATTTTTCAAGATGAAGAAGGGAAGTTTAATCTGGGTATAGATTACGTTTTAGCCGATAGACGTCCTGGTTCAGAAACTGACGGAAGATTTGGAGTTACCGTTTCTTCGAAAATAAATGATAGAATTACTTTTAATGGTAAATTAGGGGTGCCAATTGGGGGAATTAATCAATCGGCTATAGTAGGTGATGTTGAAGTTCAATATCGTGTTAATGATGATGGAACTTTAAATTTAAGAATTTTTAATAAAGAAAACGATATCACCTTTATTGGACAAAATATTGGATATACTCAAGGTCTTGGTATATCCTATGAAATTGATTTTAACACATTTAGAGAGTTAGCTAATAAATTATTTAAGAAAAAAATAGTAGAAACTAAAGTCACAAAATCTAATAATCAATCGGATTCAGATGTTTCAAATGAAGGTATTAATTTTAAGTCAAAAAAAAGTAAGTCTAAAAAGAATCTCAAACCAAATACAGAAGGAATTTTAAATAATGAATTAGATTAATACGGTTTTCAATCAAAAAAAATAGTAATTAAGAACGTTTATAAAAACTTATCAACGAAAACGTTTGAATTTCAGTAAATTATCAATTTAACATTTAATCGACTTATTTTAACTCCAATTTATATTAAGTTTACATTTTAAAACACAAAAAATGAGTAATACAATAAAAAAAATAGGCGTTTTAACTTCCGGAGGAGATTCTCCTGGAATGAATGCTGCTATTCGATCTGTTGTTAGAACTTGTGCCTATCACAACATTGATTGTATTGGAATTTACCGAGGATATCAAGGAATGATTGAAGGAGATTTCAAAGAGCTTGGTCCTAGAAGCGTTAATAATATAATTAATAAAGGAGGAACCATTTTAAAATCTGCTCGTTCAAAAGATTTTATGACTTCTGAAGGAAGAAATAAAGCCTATATCAATCTAATAAAAGCGGGAATTGATTCTCTTGTCATTATAGGTGGAGATGGAAGTTTTACTGGTGCTGAAGTATTTAACAGAGAATATAACTTTCCTGTAATGGGTATTCCAGGAACTATAGATAATGATATTTATGGAACTAGTCATACATTAGGTTATGATACAGCTTTAAATACAGTTATCGAAGTAATTGATAAGATTAGAGATACAGCAAGTTCTCACAACCGGTTATTTTTTGTTGAAGTAATGGGTCGTGACGCGGGGCATATTGCTTTAAATGCTGGTATTGGAGCCGGTGCTGAAGAGATATTGATTCCTGAAGAAAATTTAGGATTAGATCGATTATTAGACTCTTTGCAAAAAAGTAAATCTTCAGGTAAATCATCAAGTATTGTTGTAATTGCTGAAGGAGATAAAATTGGTAAAAGTGTATTTGAACTAAAAGATTATGTAGAAGCCAATATGCCAGAATATGATGTACGTGTTTCTGTATTGGGACATATGCAAAGAGGAGGTTCTCCTTCTTGTTTCGATCGAGTACTTGCAAGTAGGTTAGGAGTAAAAGCAGTAGAATCATTAATAGAAGGAAAATCAAATTTCATGGTTGGATTATTAGGAGACAAAATTACCTTGACTCCATTAGAACAAGCCATTAAAGGTCATACCGAAATAGATAAAGAATTATTAAGAGTATCAGACATCATGTCAACGTAAAAAAATTAAATTAATATAAATCGGCAATTAATAAATTGTCAAAAGTTTTAAAAAATGTCAAAAGTAAAATTAGGAATTAACGGTTTTGGAAGAATCGGAAGAATTGTTTTTAGAGAATCATACAATAGAGATAATGTTGAAGTTGTAGCAATTAATGATTTATTAGATGTAGATCACTTGGCTTATTTATTAAAGTACGAGTCTGTTCACGGTCGTTTTGCTGGAAAAGTGGAAGTTGTAGATGGGAAATTATTCGTTAATGATAAACATATTAGAATTACCGCCGAAAGAGAACCTGCCAATTTAAAATGGGATGAAGTTGGAGTTGATGTAGTTGCTGAATGTACTGGATTTTTCACCACTATTGAAACGGCTCAAGGACACATTAAAGGTGGAGCAAAAAAAGTTATTATTTCTGCACCTTCGGCTGATGCGCCAATGTTTGTAATGGGAGTAAACCACGATAAAGCTAGAGCTTCTGATACAGTTGTTTCTAATGCTTCTTGCACAACCAATTGTTTAGCTCCATTAGCTAAAGTTATTCATGATAATTTCGGTATTCTTGAAGGTTTAATGACCACTGTTCATGCAACAACTTCTACTCAAATGACTTGCGATGGCCCATCAAGAAAAGATTGGAGAGGTGGTCGTGCAGCTTCATGTAATATTATTCCATCTTCAACTGGTGCTGCAAAAGCAGTAGGTATGGTAATTCCTGATTTAAATGGAAAATTAACTGGAATGTCAATGCGTGTTCCTACGACAGATGTTTCTGTAGTTGACTTAACGGTTAAATTAGCTAAAGAAACTTCTTACGATGAAATTATGTCAGTATTGAAAAATGCTTCCGAAACTTCTATGAAAGGTATTTTAGGATATACCGAAGATGCAGTAGTTTCTCAAGATTTTGTTTCTGATCCTAGAACTTCAATTGTAGATGCAAAAGCAGGAATTGGTTTGAATTCTACATTTTTCAAAATAATTTCTTGGTATGATAATGAATATGGATATTCAAGTAAATTGATTGATTTATCTGTTCATATTTCTAGCTTAAAATAATTAAACTTACCTTAATCCCCATTTATTTGGGGATTTTTGTATCTAGTAAAATAATGGTCTAAACCAATTTATATGAAATTATTAGTTGACAGTGGCTCAACAAAAGCCGATTGGATTTCAATAGACGAAACCGGAAAAATATTGTTTACCACACAAACATTAGGATTAAATCCTGAAGTTCTTAATAAAGAGGAAATTATTTCTCGAGTTAACGATCGTTTTGATATTTCCTTTAATAAGGAAAATGTAACTCATTTGTTCTTTTATGGAGCTGGTTGCGGAACAGATAGAATGAAGAATTTTTTAACCGAAGTATTTAAAGAATACTTTCCAAATGCAACCGTACTCGTTCATGAAGATACGTATGCGGCGGTTTATGCAACCACTCCTAAAAACGAAAAAGCAATTGTTTGTATCTTAGGAACAGGTTCGAATTGTAGTTATTTTGATGGAAAAATCTTACATCAAAAAGTACAATCATTAGGATATATTGCTATGGATGATTGTAGTGGTAATCAATTCGGAAGACAATTAATACGCGATTATTATTTTAGTAAAATGCCAAAAAAATTAGCTGATGAATTTGCTAAAACTTACGATTTAGATCCAGACGTAATTAAGCACCAACTATATAAAGAGCCCAATCCGAATGCTTATATGGCAACTTTTGCTAAATTCTTAATTCTTCATAAAGACGAAGATTATTGTCAGAAATTAGTTAGAAAAGACATGCAAGTTTTCGTTGATAATTATATTACTCAATATGAAAATTGTAAAGATGTTCCCATTCATTTCATTGGTTCAATTGCTTTTTATTTGAAAGAGGAGTTAAAAGAAGTATTAGAAAGCAACGGATTAAAAATTGGAAATGTCCTTAGAAGACCAATTGACGGTTTAATTGAGTTCCATGTTTTAAACTAAAATTATTTGTAAAACAAAAAAATCGAATTTGAGTTCTTTCAAATTCGATTTTTTATTTTGTGTTATACCAATTATTTTATAGCTATCATTGAAATTTCAATGTTCACATTTCTAGGTAATTTTGCTACTTGTACTGTTTCTCTTGCGGGAGCAAATGCTTCTTCAAAATACCTTGAATAAACTTCATTAATTCTAGCGAAATCATTCATATCAGTAATGAAAATGGTGCTTTTTATTACATTGGAAAAATCCATTTCTGCAGCTTCTAAAACTGCTTTCATGTTATTCATCACTTGGGTTGTTTCTAGTTCAATAGTATCCATAACTAATTTCATAGTAGATGGATCTAACGCAATTTGACCCGAAGTATACAAAGTACTTCCAACTAATACTGCCTGATTATATGGTCCAATAGGAGCGGGAGCTTTATCTGTAAAAATTATCTTTTTCATATTATCTTAATTGTCTATCGGGAACTGTTCTTTTTTCCCATTTAATGTCGCTAAGCACACTTGATTTTATTCCAATAAAGAATCCCCAAAAGGAGTTATCTCCAAAGGGCAACCAATTAAAATCGATTCTCCAACTCAATAAATCTCTTTCAAAACGAAGCTGAGTATAAGTTACTCCTTTTTGAACAAAATCGTATCCAGAAGAACCGCCAATTCTCCATTTTGGGGTCAATTCTATATTGGATGAAAAACTTATTGTATTACCAATAATTTTATTTTCTCTATTGTTATTACTATAAGTTAGGGAATAAGCCATGGTTAAATCCCAAGGAATTTTTGATTTAAAAAATTCACTAACTTTATCTTCCCTTTTTTCTTTTTGATTGAACTGACTGTCTCGCCTGTCACTGAAATCGGTGTTAGTTCCATATAAATCATCTGCTCTCCCACCATTTCGTTCTCCTTGTTTGTTTTTATTTTCATCCCCTTCAGTACTTGATAACGAATAATTAATAGTCATGTTTGAACTTGTCATTCTAAATAAACTACCTCCATTATTCAAATTAAATGTGTTAATTCTTCTACCAGAATTATCAATTGCATATGGATCTAAAGTTGTAGCAAAGTTAACATTCATTTTATTTTTAAATAATGTTGTACCACCGCTAATTCTTAATGGAGACCATCTTAATGAATCAGAAGTTGCATTATAATCGGTGTGAAAATTCAAATTATTTAATAACATTATTTTCTTAGGTTCTGTTTTTGTTGAATCTCGATCTCTAACTTTTGCTTCAAAAGTGTTACTTAAATCAAAGCTTACAATTTTAGATTTACTAATTCCGGGTGCTCCATATATTCCTTTTTCAAAACGAGTATACTCTTTAATTATAGTTCCACTTCCATCAGAAGCATAAGTATCATAATATTCATCAAAACTTGGAGTGTAACTAAACGCTAAAGAGGGTCTCATGACATGTCGAATAGATTGAATTCGTTTTTTTGAACCAAAATTAAAGGTACCATAAACGGTCGTTCCAATACTTGAACTAAAATTGTAGGTTCTATAAGCATCAAATCCATTAACATTAGTTTCTACTGCTTTATTTTGTTGATTATCAAAACTTCTATTTATGGTTTTTAAATACCATACTTCGTTGTAATTTAACGAAGCAGACGCGCTAAAATGTTTAAAAATTTTAAAATTAGTACTTAGCGGAATAGAATGTTGAATACCAGAATTGGCGTCTCTAAACATTTGAGGCTTGAAAAATAATGAATCTTTTGTTTCTATTCTATTGTCCCCTCGTAAGGTGTATTGAAAGTTAATATTTTTAAAGATTCCTCTTTTCTCACCTTCCTTTGGTGCAAATGGAAAAATACGATCTACATTAACTTGTAGTGAAGGTAATGTCATATTAATTGTTTGCGTTTGAGTGTTCTGTGAGTGGGTTGCGGTTAAAGATAAATTTACTTGAGGAACAGTATTAAAAGTTTTAGAATAGGAAATAGAAGAACTTAATGTATTGTTTAGCCTTGAATTATTATTAACTTGATTAATTGATTGTTGGAAATAAGTACTACTTCCCATATTTACTGAAGCTGAAAATCTGGAATTTGGATTTGATTTTTGATCTTTGTTATGAGACCACTGTATATTATAAATATTACTTTTTGAATAATCTGGGTATCCCCTTTCACTAGTAATCAAATTTTCAAAACGAATATTTATGTTGCCATTAAATATATAACGTTTGGAATAACTAGTTTCCGCTCGTAAAGCATAACTTCCATTAGCGTAATAATCACCTAATATAGCTAAATCATAATTATCGCTTAAGGCAAAATAATACCCTCCATTTTGTAAAGCATATCCTCTTTGTGTGTCATTAAAAGTTGGCATTATTATTCCTGATTGGCTTGTTTCGGTCATTGGAAAAAAAGCAAAAGGCATTATTAGTGGAGTAGGTACATTCGCAATAACCATATGAGTTAAACCGATTACTACTTTTTTTCCTGGTACAAATTTTACTTTGCTAGTTTGAAAATAAAATTCAGGATTCTCAATATCGGCCGAGGTAGTAAATCGAGCGCGCTTCATAAAATATACAGAATCGTTCTCTCTTTTTGTGATTTCAGCTTTAATTTTAAATTCATTTTGCTCTGTTCTTGAATTCCAAACTAACGCTTTCTTAGTCTTATAATTAAAACGTATAGAATCGGGTTCAATTACATTTGCACCTTGTTTAAAAACAGGAAGCTGGGTGTAATTTCCTGTTGAGTCTTTAATACGACCTGCATATATTTCATTTTTTTCATAATCCAATACAATAATTCCAGATTTCAACTCAATATCTTGATAATACAATTCAGCTTTATCAAATAAAGTCATTTGTTTTTTCTTCTGGTTAATTTTTTCATAACCAACAGCGGTTCTTTTTATTTTGGATTCTAACAGTTCTTTCTTTGGTTTAATACTGTCTTTTTTAATTGAATCTGTAATTATATTGACCTCTTTATTAATATTATTTTTTATTTTAATGTTTTCTTTAGCTCTAATTTCAACAGGTTTTTTAGGTAAATCCTGAGAGTATATTTTGTTTGATCCTATTGTTAGGAAAAATGCTAATAAAACGATATTAAATAAGTTTGTATACAAAGGTTTAAATGCTATTTTTGTAAAATCAAGGTTTAGTTTTTGAATTTTCAAAACTACACATAAATTTTGGTCAAAAATAATCAAATATTAGATTTATAACCTTAAGGATATAATAAAATTAACTTAATTAATCTATGAGTATAAATAATAAAATTAAAGTACTATCAATTATAGGTTTACTTGCCTTCACAATTAATGGTAATTCTCAAAATAGAAAATTTAAAGTCACATTAGATGCTGGTCATGGTGATCACGATTTTGGAGCGGTATATAATGGTCATATTGAAAAGAATATTGCTTTAGCAATTGTTTTAAAAGTAGGTAATATCTTGGAGGAACAACCCAATTTTGAAGTTAATTATACCCGAAAAACGGATATATTTATTGGTCTTGTTGAGAGAGCAAATATTGCCAATAAAGTCGATTCAAATATATTCGTTTCTATTCATTGTAATGCAAATAAAAATACTGTAGCAGACGGAACAGAAACCTATGTAATGGGTATGACTAAAAATGCTTCTAGTTTAGCTGTTGCAAAAAATGAGAATGAGGTAGTTACTTTAGAAAAAGATTATAAACAAAAATACAATGGGTATGATCCTAGTTCACCTGAAACATTAATAGGATTAACATTGATGCAAGAAGATTTTCTTAATAATAGTATTGCATTAGCAGCCAAAGTAGAAGATGAATTTTCTGCAATTGGAAAAAAAATTAGAGGAGGGGGCGTGAAGCAAGCTCCTTATATGGTTCTTCATAAAGCCTATATGCCTAGAGTTTTAATTGAAACTGGGTTTGTTTCAAATCCTGTAGAAGGCGCTATTTTAGATTCTGAAGAGGGGCAAAATGCTATTGCAAATGCAATTGCTCAAGCAATAATTAGTTATAAAAAAGAGTATTTTGGTAATGGCGATGGTTATTCTGAAGACAATCGTCCATCAAAAAAAGTAATCGAAAAACAATCTACTGAAACAATCTCTCCTTTAAAAAAAGAGATTAAAAATGATGCCGTTAATGTTTCAGAATTAGTTTTTAAAGTTCAAATCGCAGCGAGTAGTAAAAAAATGGATTTGGATCCAAGTAATTTCAAAGGTCTAAAAAATATTGAAATTGAAGAAAAAGGTACTATTAACAAATATTTCTATGGATCAACATCTGATTATGAAGAAGCTAAGAAATTCTTGACTGAAGCAAAATCAAAAGGATATAATTCAGCCTTTATTATTGCTCTTCAAAACGGAAAGTCAATTCCCTTAAAAGATGCGGTTAAATAATTCTGTTTTACCAAAGTTTTATTTTAAATTTGTAAAAATATCTAAAATTGAAAATCACTAAAGAAATTAAAGCCGGAATATTAGTTATTGCATCCATTTCATTGTTTATTTGGGGTTATAGTTATTTAAAAGGCAAAGACATTCTTAATAATTACAAAACTTTTTTTGTAAAATATGATAATGTTGAAGGATTAGCAACAACGGCTCCAATCACTATAAACGGACTTGTTGTAGGTCAAGTAGCAAGTATAAAAATCCAACCTAATGGAGAGATTTTAGTCCAACTTCAAATTAAAAATGATTTTCCTTTTTCAAAATCTAGTGTAGTAGCTATATACGAACCAGGATTAATAGCTGGACGGCAACTTCAAATTATCCCGAATTTTAATGATAAAAATATAGCTCTTAGCGGAGATACTTTAACTAGCTCTATCAAAAAAGGTTTAACTGATTTAGTAAGTGATAAATTGGGTCCATTACAACAAAAAATAGAGAAGATGGTGGTAAATGCTGATTTGCTATTGACTAATTTAAATGAAGTTTTAGATGCAAAATCGAAAGAGAATTTAAAAAATAGCATTTCTAATTTAAGTAAAACTATCGAAGGATTTAATTCTGTTGTTAACAATGCCAATTCAATTTTATCAAATAATAAAGGTAATATCGATAAAACGTTTATCAACTTAAACAAAGTTTCAACCGATTTTTCTAAAATTTCTGATTCTTTATCAAAAGCCAATCTCACAAAAGTGGTTAATGATCTTGAAAAAACGCTTTCCAATGTTGATAAAATTATGAATGACGTTCAATCAGGAAAAGGTACTTTAGGGAAAATCGTTAAAGACGATGCGCTATACAATAATTTAGAAAAAACATCTAAGGAATTGGAATTGTTATTACAAGATTTAAGGTTAAACCCAGCTAGATACATCAATGTTTCATTATTTGGCAAGAAAAACAAACCTTATAAAACTCCAATCGATTCGATTAAAAACACTAAAAACTAAATCTTTATGGGATTAGTAAATTTGTTATTTGCAATTATTTTAATTTTAGGTTTTGGATTTTTTACTATTAATATTAGAAAAATAATCAGAAACATAAAATTAGGACAAGATATAAATCGTTCCGACAATACTTCGTTAAGATTGAAAAATATGGCTATGATTGCTATAGGTCAATCTAAAATGGTTAAAAGACCAATAGCCGGATTTCTTCACATAATAGTTTATGTAGCGTTTATCATCATCAATATTGAATTACTTGAAATAATAATTGACGGTCTTTTTGGAACTCATAGGGTTTTTTCAGGTTTAGGAACTTCATACAATTTTTTAATTGGTTCCTTTGAAATATTGGCTTTCCTTGTTTTAGTTGCTGTGGTTATTTTCTTCATTAGAAGAAATGGAATTAAGCTCAATCGATTTATTCATAATGATTTAAAAGGATGGCCTAAAAGCGATGCGAATTACATTTTGTATTTTGAAATTGTATTAATGTCTCTTTTTTTATTAATGAATGCTGCCGATTTACATTTGCAAAATAATGTTGCGGGAGGTTTTGATCATTATAGTAAAGCGGGTTCTTTTCCAATTTCACAATTCCTTTTGCCTATTTTCGATGGACTTTCTATACACTCTGTTTTTTTATTAGAAAGAACTTTTTGGTGGCTCCACATTATAGGAATATTAGTATTCTTAAATTACCTCTATTTTTCTAAACACCTTCATATTTTATTGGCTTTCCCCAATACTTATTATGCCAATTTAAATCCATCTGGCCAATTTGATAATTTGGAATCCGTAACTAAAGAAGTAAAATTAATGATGGATCCTAACGCCGATCCATTTGCTGCAGCTCCAATAGACGAAAGTGCAGTACCTTCAAAATTTGGCGCAAGTGATGTTCAAGATTTAAATTGGGTTCAATTGTTAAACGCTTATACCTGCACCGAATGTGGAAGATGCACCTCAGTTTGTCCTGCAAATCAAACAGGTAAAAAATTATCCCCAAGAAAAATCATGATGGACACCAGAGACCGTTTAGTGGAAGTGGGGAATAATATCGATAAAAATAAAGGAGTTTTCATTCCGGATAATGTCACCTTATTAAATAATTTTATTTCAGCGGAAGAAATTTGGGCTTGTACTTCTTGTAATGCTTGCGTTGAAGAATGTCCGGTAAATATCAATCCATTATCTATAATAATGGACATGCGTAGGTATTTAGTTATGGAACAAAGTGCTGCGCCAATGTCTTTAAATAATATGATGAGTAATATTGAAAATAATGGAGCTCCATGGCAATACAACCAACAAGACCGTCTGAATTGGAAAGAGGAATAATACAACAATTTAAATAACATCAACACAACAAGAAAATGAGTTTAGAAGAATTAGACAAGAAATTAGTATCCGCTTCAGAAAATGGTCAAACAATAAGCCCAATATTAGCCGAAGGTGTAAAAAATTATCTAATAGATATTGATGGAACCATTTGCGATGACATCCCAAATGAAGAACCTGAAAGAATGTTAACCGCAGAACTTTACCCAGATGCATTAATTACATTAAATAAATGGTACGATGAAGGTCACATCATTTGCTTTTTTACATCAAGAACAGAAGAACATAGAAATTATACTGAAATATGGTTAAAACAACATGGGTTTAAATACCATGGAATGGTAATGGGAAAACCACGTGGAGGAAACTATCATTGGATTGATAATCATTTGGTTAAAGCTACAAGATACAGAGGAAAATTCACTGATTTAGTAGATAAAGAAGTTACCATTCAGGTTTTTGATGACGAACATCACGAATAATATATAATATAATAGTTGTTACAAATAATAATTAGAATATGTCAGAAAATTTAGTAGTCCCAACAATGGCAGAAATGCTTGCACAAGGAAAACAACCCGAAGTATTATTTTGGGTAGGTTGTTCTGGTAGTTTTGACGATAGAGCTAAGAAAATTACAAAAGCATTTGTAAAGATTTTAAATCGATCTAACGTTTCTTTTGCTGTTCTTGGAACTGAAGAAAGTTGCTCTGGCGATCCTGCTAAACGAGCTGGAAATGAGTTTTTGTTTCAAATGCAAGCCATGATGAATATTGAAGTTCTAAATGCTTACGAGGCTAAAAAAATTGTGACTGCTTGCCCGCATTGTTTCAATACCTTAAAAAATGAGTATCCTGAATTAGGAGGAAATTATGAAGTAGTTCATCATACTGAATTTTTGAAATCGTTATTAGATGACGGTCGTTTAACTATAGAAGGCGGACAATTTAATGGCAAGAAAATTACATTTCACGATCCTTGCTATTTAGGAAGAGCCAATTCAATTTATGAAGCACCTAGAGATTTAATTGATAAATTGGATGCTGAATTGGTTGAAATGAAACGTTCAAAAGCAAATGGATTATGTTGTGGTGCAGGTGGCGCTCAGATGTTTAAAGATGCCGAAGCAGGAAATAAAGAGGTAAATATTGAAAGAACAGAGGATGCACTTAAAACCAACCCAGATATAATTGCAACAGGATGCCCTTTTTGTAATACTATGCTAACTGATGGTATTAAAAATAAAGAAAAAGAAGGCGACATCAAAGTGATGGATATTGCCGAATTAATAGCAAATGCTCAAGACTTATAATTAAAACCATGTATATTCCATTTGAAAATTTACCTGAAGAATCTAAAATTTGGATTTATCAATCCAATAGAAAATTTTCAGATGTAGAAATTGCTGAAATTGAAATTGTTTTGAAAGATTTTGTAGAAAATTGGACAGCACATGGAACAGGTCTTGAAGCTTCCTACCAATTAAAATACAATCGTTTTATAATTTTAGCTGTTAATCAAGAAATTCAAGTTGCTACAGGTTGCTCAATAGATTCTTCTGTTCGATTTATTCAAGATTTAGAACAAAAATACAATGTAGATTTATTAGATAAAATGAATGTAACATTTAAATTAGGCGAACATGTAGCGCATAAAACGCTATTAGACTTCAAAAAAATGGCAAAAGACAAAGCGGTTACTGAAAATACCATAGTCTTTAACAATCTAATTAATAATATTGCTGAATATAATGAATCGTGGGAAGTACCTGCGATAGATAGCTGGCACAGTCGTTTTTTTTAATATTATTATATAATGAAATCATTTCAATTCGGTCATATTATAGCTATATTCTTAATAGTAATTGTTTTTTCATGTTCCTCAACCAAACATTTAAATTCAAAAAATACTGTCGCTAATGATTTTGAATCAGAATTACATATTGACAGAAAACATATTAAAAATCCTTTCTTTGAAGAATCTGATAAAGAAGAAAAATGGGTTGACAGTGTATACAATCAAATGACTTTTAATGAAAAAGTTGGCCAACTCTTTATGGTTGCTGCTTACTCAAATAAAGATTCCATTCACGTAAATTCCATTGATAAATTAATTAAAGAATCAAATATTGGTGGATTGATATTCTTTCAAGGTGGTCCTGTTCGCCAAGCTAATTTAACCAACAGGTACCAATCTAAATCAAAGTTACCACTATTTATAGGTATTGATGCTGAATGGGGTTTAAGTATGCGATTAGATTCTACTTATAAATACCCCTGGAACATGACTCTAGGAGCCATACGAGATATCAAATTAATAGAAAAACTAGGATCTAAAATGGGTCAAGAAAGCAAAAGATTAGGAATTCATTTTAATTTTGCACCTGTATTAGATATAAATACTAATCCAAAAAATCCAATTATAGGTTTCCGTTCTTTTGGGGAAAACAAAGAAAATGTAACTCAAAGCGCTTTAGCATTAATGAAAGGTTTTCAAAGCCAAGGGGTTTTTTCAACTGGAAAACATTTTCCTGGACATGGCGACACTGAAGTCGATTCTCACTTGTCTTTACCAAACGTATCTTTTTCAAAAGATAGAATTAATGACGTAGAATTGTATCCTTATAAAAAATTATTTAGCGAAGGTTTAGCATCAGTAATGGTTGCACATCTTAGTGTTCCTAGTTTAGAACCAAGAATTAATTATCCAACTTCTATATCTTATAATGTAGTTACTACTATTTTACAAAATCAATTGGGTTTTGAAGGTTTGGTTTTTACAGATGCTCTAAACATGAAGGGGGCAAGTAATTATAAAAAAGAAAACGGTATTGCTTTAGCTCCAGGTGATATTGATTTAGAGGCGTTTTTAGCTGGAAATGATATTTTATTGTTTTCAGAAAATGTTCCTGCTGCTATCGAGAAAATTTGTGTTGCCTATCAAAATGGTTTAATTTCTGAACATAGATTATCAAGATCAGTAAAGAAAATCCTTAGATATAAATATTTTGCAGGCCTTAATAATTATAATTCTATTACTACTAAAAATGTTATTAAAGATATCTCACCAAGTTCAAATGATGCTTTACACTATCAATTGTATGAAAATGCTATTACGGTTTTAAAAAACAAGAATACTATTTTACCAATAAAATCTTTAGATAATAATAAAATCGCTTACGTTAAATTAGGTGATGATACTAATAGTAAATTTGTTTCAACACTAAAAAAATATACAGAAATTACCGAAGTTTCTAATGACAATATCGACAGTTTAAATGTGCAATTAAGTAATTTTAATACGGTTATTGTAGGTTTTCATAAATCTGATAAAGCCTGGAAAAAACAAGATTTTACAGAAACTGAATTATTATGGTTACAAGAGATTGCTAAAAATAATAATGTGATTTTAGATGTTTTTACAAAACCTTATTCTTTGTTGCCAATTGTAGATTTTAATGAAATTGAATCGGTTGTAGTTTCATATCAAAATTGTGATATTTCACAAGAAGTTTCAGCTGAATTATTATTTGGCGCTATTGAAGCTAAAGGTAAGCTACCCGTTTCAATTGGAGATAATTTCAAAGTTAATGAAGGTTTATCTACCAAAAAATTAAATCGTTTAGGGTTTGCAGCTCCTGATAATGTAGGAATGAATCCTCAAATATTATCTAAAATTGATTCTTTGGCTAATAAAGCAATTAATTATAAAATGACCCCAGGATTACAAATTCTTATTGCCAAAAAAGGAAAAGTTATTTATCAAAAATCGTTTGGTTATCATACTTATGATAATTTAAAAAAAGTAGAAAATTCAGATGTTTACGATGTTGCTTCAATTACTAAAATCATTTCTACACTTCCAAATGTGATGCAATTGTATGATCAGAATAAAGTTAACTTAGATTCAAAACTAGGAGATATGTTGCCAATTTTCAATAATTCTGACAAAGCAAATATTTCATTCAAAAATTTACTTTCTCATTATGCTGGTTTTCAGGCTTGGATTCCTTTTTATAAAGCAACATTAGATAGTTTAAAAATACCTTTATCCAAATATTATAGTAAAACAAGTAACGAAAAATATTCAAAAAAAGTAGCTGATAGTCTATTTATTAGAAATGATTATCACGATACTATCATGAAAATGATTGTAAATAGTAAATTGTCATTAAAAAAAGAATACAAATACAGTGATTTTACTTTCATAATCCTGAAAGATTATTTGGAAAAAATGACTGGGAAAAAATTGGATGAAATAAGTTCAGTTAATTTTTATAATTCACTTGGAATGAACAATACCCTTTATAATCCTTTGAATAAATTTGATAAAAGTCAGATTCCTCCAACCGAAATTGACACCTATTTTAGACATCAACAAATTCAGGGTTATGTTCATGATATGGCAGCTGCAATGGAAGGTGGAGTTGGAGGACATGCAGGTATTTTTTCCAATTCGATGGATGTTGCTAAAATGATGCAAATGTATTTACAAAAAGGAAATTACGGCGATATTAGTTACTTTTCATCGAAAACATTTGAAGATTTTAATACTTGTTATTTTTGCAAAGAAGATAATAGGAGAGGACTTGGTTTCGATAAACCTCAACTTTCAGGACCAGGACCAACTTGTGGATGTGTTCCATTAATTAGCTTCGGACATACTGGTTTTACTGGATCAATTACTTGGGCTGATCCTGAAAATGAAATTATTTATGTCTTTTTATCCAATAGAACTTTTCCAGAAAGTACCGTCAATAAATTATCCAAAGAGAATATTAGAGAAGATATTCAAAAGGTAATTTATGAAGCTATTGTTAAATAATTTTATTTATTTAACTTAAGTTTAATTGATCTCAATCCAATTTTTCTTACTTTCGTTTCATTAAATTTTAAAAATGAAAATAGCTATAGTTTGTTATCCTACATTTGGCGGAAGTGGTGTTGTTGCTACTGAATTAGGATTAGAGTTGGCACGACGAGGTCATGAGATTCATTTCATTACCTACAGTCAGCCCGTTCGATTAGAGCTATTAAATACTAATGTTCATTATCATGAAGTGAATGTACCCGAATACCCATTATTTCATTATCAACCCTATGAATTGGCTTTATCTAGCAAATTAGTTGATATGGTTAAACTTCATAAAATTGATTTATTACATGTGCATTATGCTATTCCACATGCATACGCAGGGTATATGGCAAAACAGATGTTGAAATCTGAAGGTATAAAAATTCCAATGGTTACTACACTTCACGGTACCGATATAACCTTAGTAGGAAACCATCCATTTTATAAAACCGCAGTTTGTTTTAGTATAAATAAATCAGATGTGGTAACGTCTGTATCCCAAAATTTAAAAGAAGAAACTTATTCTTTATTTGATATTAAAAAAGATATTCATGTTATTCCAAATTTTATTGAATTAGATAAATTAAAAAACGTTTCTAATATAGCTACAAATCGTTCAGTGATCGCTTATGAAAAAGAGAAAATAATTACTCATATTAGTAATTTTAGAAAGGTAAAGCGTATTCCTGATGTAATTGAAATTTTTTATAAAATCCAACTAATTATTCCTTCTAAGTTGATGATGGTTGGTGATGGTCCTGAAAAAGAAGCGGCTGAAAATTTATGTTATAAATTGGGAATTTCTGATAAAGTTATCTTTTTTGGAAATAGCAATGAAATAGATAAAATATTAAGTTTCACTGATTTGTTCCTACTTCCATCTGAAACGGAAAGTTTTGGACTTGCGGCATTAGAAGCAATGGCTTGGGGTGTACCAGTAATTTCAAGCAATACCGGAGGACTTCCAGAGGTTAATTTTGATGGTATTTCAGGTTACCTCAGCGATGTTGGTAATACTCAAGAAATGGCTCAAAATGCAATCAAAATTTTAGAAAATGAGGAAACCTTATTAAAATTTAAATCTAGTGCAAAAACTATAGCTAAGCAATTTGATATAAAAAATATAGTCACTTTATATGAAAACTTATATATAGATATTCTTAAAAATTAATAATTAGAATTTATATCTAATTCCTAAGGCTATATCTGTTCCGAAACTATTTTCAAAATAGCCGTTTCCGCCAATTTCAGGTCTTAAATCTAAAGATGCTTGTAACGGAAAATCAAAATTATATTCAATTCCAATGTCACCAGCTGCGAATATAAACGTTCCGCTACCGCTATTAATATTACTATTTGAATAAGTTCCCAATCCACCACCAAAACCTGCATACCAATTAAAACCTTGCTCAAGCGGCCAAATCCATTGATACAATCCGTTTAATTTCATTGCACTAATATTATTACTACTTCTCCAACCTAAATTAAATTCTGCTCTATTTTCAGAGACTAATTTCATTTGATAAGATATTTCAGTTCCAAAACCTCTGTTTGAACCTAAACGAAGGCCAATAGTTCGGTCAGGAATTTCTTGAGCTGTTATTAAATTCAATCCAAATAAAAACAATGAACAAAAAAATAGATTTTTCATAAGTGATATATAATTATAATTAAGTTAGTATAACGCAAAACAAATGTAGCAATTGTGTTTTAAATTATTATTAATGACTTACATCATAGGTTTGTAAAAATTCTTCTTGCGTTTGGTTTCCAGAAGTAGGTATTGGAAGTGTTATTCCTGTCGGAAGAGAATTTAAACGGAAGCTAATTATTGTATTGGTGTAAACATTTCCAATGGTTTTTGAATAATATTGATAGGAGGTAACTACATCTTGAGGATCTAATATATTTACAACAACTGGAAAGGGAATACCTGCTGCAGTTATACTAGTGGTAATTTTAGCATTTAAAACGGTCTTAATTTTCTTTACGTCAGTATATACTCGTCCATTGGATGAAAAAGTTGGTAAGGATTCTATATTCGTTGATTTTAATGTGTAATTAATAACCAATGGGTAATTTTGAACCGTTTGATTTATGACGCCCGTTACACTTCCTAAATCTTGATTATTAGAGGCGTTTTCCTGGAAAATAACATAATCGTTAATTGATAAATTTAATGGTAGCGCTGAGCCAAAATCGAAGGCAATAGATCCAGTTAATAATAATCTATTTCCATCAATTCTTAAAGCATTTTTATTCATAGAATTAGAAAAGAACCCAATTGGAGTAGTTCTAGTTCTAAACTTTTTATACAATTTAGAATTTATTGTAGTATCATTAGAAACATATAATGAATCTGTTTGAGTAACAGCATTGGTTAAAACTCTATATTTCCAATAATTTCTTAGCGCTAATGGAAAATAATTTGTTGGTGTTGAAGAATCGGTTTCTGTATTCGAATCAGATGAACAAGAAAAAAGCAATGATAAAACTGCAAGTGATAAAATAATTTTAATTTTCATGTAGATGTTTCTAATTTTAAATCATGCTAAAGTATAAAAAATATCTTTATATATTAATAATTAATATTTTGGTTTCAAATTATATAACTTATATTTGTTAAAAATCGAATTAAAATGTCTGGTAATACATTCGGAAAACTATTTAAATTAACAACTTTCGGTGAATCTCATGGTGAAGCTTTAGGAGGTATTATTGAAGGCTGTCCTTCGGGAATTGTATTAGATTTTGATGCTATTAAAAAAGAAATGTCTCGCAGAAAACCTGGCCAGTCTTCCATTGTAACTCAGCGAAAAGAAAAGGATGAAGTGCAATTTTTGTCTGGAATATTTGAAGGTAAAACAACTGGCACTTCTATAGGATTTATAATTCAAAATATCAATCAAAAACCAGATGATTATTCTGAAATAAAAAATACGTATCGACCAAGTCATGCGGATTATGTATATGAAAAAAAATACGGAATTCGTGATTATCGTGGTGGTGGACGAAGTTCAGCTCGAGAAACAGCAAGTAGAGTAGTAGCTGGTGCTATTGCAAAACAGATAATTCCTAATATTAAAATCAACGCTTTTGTTTCCTCTGTCGGAGATATTTATTTAAACAAACCTTATCAAGATTTAGATTTTTCAAAAATTGAATCTAACGCAGTTCGTTGTCCAGATACTGAAACTGCTTCAAAAATGGAAGATTTAATTCGAGATGTTAAAAAGGAGGGAGATACTATTGGCGGAACAATAACCTGTGTTCTTCAAAATGTTCCAATTGGTTTAGGCGAACCAGTTTTTAACAAATTACACGCCGATTTAGGTAAAGCAATGTTGTCAATTAATGCTGTGAAAGGTTTTGAATATGGTAGCGGTTTTTGTGGAACCCAAATGAAAGGTAGTGAACACAACGATTTATATAATCCAGACGGAACTACCATAACCAATCTCTCTGGCGGGATTCAAGGTGGTATATCAAATGGAATGGACATCTATTTTAGAGTTGCCTTTAAGCCCGTTGCCACATTAATTCAGAAACAAGAAGTATTAAATAATCAAGGAAATTTAGTTGAATTACAAGGTAAAGGTCGCCACGACCCTTGTGTTCTTCCTCGCGCAGTTCCTATCGTAGAAGCAATGGCCGCTATTGTTTTAGCTGATTTCTACTTGATAAATAAAATATACCAATAATTCAATTAAATTTTAATAAATGCAAGAAACATCAAAACAATCCCTATTTAGTAATTTGACTTTCCAAATTCTGATCGCTATGTTATTGGGAGGTATCCTAGGAATTATTATACATAATAATCTTACTGAAGAAGGCGCTAAAGAATTCAGTGGTTACATAAAATTATTAGCAACTGTTTTTATCCGTTTGGTTCAAATGATTATTTCACCATTAGTTTTTTCAACTTTAGTGGTTGGTATTGCTAAGCTTGGAGATATTAAAGCCGTAGGAAGAATTGGAGGTAAAGCAATGGGTTGGTTTTTTACTGCCTCTTTTGTTTCCTTATTAATTGGAATGTTTTGGGTAAATATGTTAACTCCTGGCGAAGGATTGAATTTGTCTAATATTGATTTAAATACCGCGAGTGAGGTTACCGAAAAAACACAAGTCTTTTCAGCTCAAAATTTCATTGAACACATTATTCCAAAAAGTATAGTAGAAGCAATGGCAAGTAATGAAATATTGCAAATTGTAATATTTTCTATATTTTTTGGATTAGCTGCCGCCGCAATTGGCGACAATTCAAAACCGGTTGTAAATGCTTTGGATAAATTATCCCATATCGTTTTAAAAATGGTAAATTATGTAATGAAATTTGCACCAATTGGAGTCTTTGGAGCTATTGCAGGGGTTTTTGCAATTCGAGATTTTGGAGATTTGTTGATGACCTATGCAAAATTCTTCGGTTCGTTTATGGTGGGTATTACCACCCTTTGGATTTTATTGGTAGCTGTTGGATATATTTTCTTGAAATCAAAAATGAGTCTGTTGTTAAAACGTATTATTAGTCCTATTGTTATTGCATTTAGTACCACAAGTTCTGAGGCTGTGTTTCCAAAACTGACTGAAGAATTAGAGCGTTTTGGTGTTAAAGATAGAATTGTATCTTTTATGTTACCTCTCGGCTATTCCTTTAACCTTGATGGAAGTATGATGTACATGACTTTTGCAAGTATTTTCATCGCTCAAGCTTATGGAATTCATTTGGATTTACCGACACAATTCACCATGCTTTTTGTACTGATGCTAACAAGTAAAGGGATTGCAGGTGTTCCTAGAGCAAGTTTAGTTGTAGTAGCAGCTACTTGTGGTATGTTTAATATTCCTATTGAAGGGATTGCTTTAATACTTCCAATTGATCATTTTTGTGATATGTTTAGAAGCGGCACCAATGTTTTAGGCAATGCTTTGGCAACTTCGGTAGTTGGTAAATGGGAAAAAGATTATTAATAATTTTTTTATTTTAAGTTTATTTTAATATATTTGTTAAATGTTTAACTTTTAATAAAAAAATTTATGAAAAAACTTTTACTTTTAATTGCATTAACATTGTCTATTCAATGTATTAATGCACAAGTTTTAGAATCTGATAACTTTTCAGCTTTGACTGTTGGAAATATTGGATCTGATTTAACCGGTATGGCTGTTGGTCAAGGAGGTTGGTACATCTATCAAGGGTTAGTAACAGATTACCAAGTAGTTTCTAGACCGGCACCTTATGGAAATGCACTTCAATTAACTGGAGAGGCTACATCTTCCACGGCTACTACTTCAACTCGTTTCTTAAACAAAGTTGAACTTGCAAATAATTGGGGAACTCGAACTGCAGGTAATAATATTCTTGAAGTTGAGTTTGATTTAAATACTGGCGCTCTTTCTGCAAGTAGAAATACTTTTCAATGCCGTTTATATAGTGATCTAGGATTAACACTTTCTGGTATATTTTTAGATAAAAATTATGCTACTTCAGCTGCTCCAACAGTTTTGTTTCCAAATTCTTTACGTGGTTTGGCTAGATATACTTCTGGTACATCAACAGGTACTTTTTCATTTGGGTTAGGCCCAGATGCTGCAAATCCAAACCTTGTTTATCCAGATAATACATGGATCAGAGTGGGTTTTAGTTTTAATCAAACTACTGGTGAAGTTAAATGGAAAGGACCTTCTTTAAATGGTTTCATTATGGGAGCAGGAACTGGTTTAATTCCAGGTGAAATCAACTTTTTAGTAACTAATGTTGCTGGAAATACTGTTGCTGCATCAGTTTTTATTGACAATTATGTTGCTAGAGCTTCTTCAACAGATACTTTATTAGATGTTGAAACTAAAACTAGAACTGTACTTGTGTCAACTTATCCAAACCCAACAATTGATGTAATTAATGTATACAATTCTAATAATTTAGATTTGGCTAATTATAACTTAATTGATGTTAAAGGAACAGTAATTAAATCTGGAGTTTTGAATAATTCATTAGATCAAAAAATAAATGTTTCTGAATTGTCACAAGGAGTATACATGTTAAAGTTAACTACCACTGATAATAATACTGTTACTAAAAAGATTATTAAAAACTAATTTAAATTAGTTATAAACTAAAAACTCCTCAAGTAATTGAGGAGTTTTTTTATGATAAAAATTTAGATTTTATTTCATCTGTTGGAACCAAACAACTCTCTTTTTTGCCATACCATAAATATCGATTTTTAGCTATGTAATCATAAAGCATGTTTCGTAAACCAGTTGGTATGATTCTGAAAAGAGTACCAAAATGAAAAAGTCCTCCTAAATCTTTAGCTATTTCAATTGCGGCAGCTGATTTATAGAAATAAGATATTCCAGGTTCATATAAAATCACACTATCAATATCTTTAGAATGTAATCCAATATGTTTAACTATTTCTTTTCCTAAATCCGATTGTAAAGCAACAAAGCGAAATAGGTCTTTCTTATCGTGTTTTATTATATATAACACCGTTGATTCGCATAAATTGCATAAACCATCAAATAAGATAATCTTTTTACCTTCTGGGAAAGCTATCATATAATTACTTTTTCTTGGATTCTACCAATTCTAAAGCTTCCAAATTTACAGTTGAAGTAAAAACGCCGTAATTTATAATTGCTTTATTTTTTTCTATTTTGTCAATTTTACCAATAGATTTTCCATCATACATTCTCACTCTATCACCCACTTTTAAAACTGGCTTTGGGTTTTCAATTATTAAATTGGCTTTCAGTTTCTTTTCTTTCTTTTCGGTACGAATGATTTCTACTTTTTCAGAAACCTCCTGAATTACTTCTTTCTTCTTATCACTTATTGCTTTTACTTCTTTAGATGAAATTTTAATTCGTTTGGAATTTTCAATTTCAATAATTTTCATAAATTCAGTTAATAAGATTTTTTTGTTTTTACTATTAAAATATTTCGAAGCCAAATCATCAATCTTTTGTCCAATATATATTAACTTTTGATTGCTATCATACAATTCCTGATAACTTTCCAGCTTCTGTTTGATTTTTATATTAATAGTTTCCATTTTCTTGCCTTCTTCACGAGCTTTCGATTCTTCTTCTTTCAATGTTTGAGAGGTTTTCTCCATTTTGGAACGCTCTTTTTGAAGTGTTGCAATCGTTTTATCAAAGCGAACTTTTCCGCCTTCAATTTTCTTTTTAGCTCGATTAATTAATCCGAAAGGGATGCCGTTTTTTTGAGCAACTTCAAATGTAAAGGAACTTCCAGCTTGCCCTAAAACTAATTTATACATTGGTTCCAATGATTTTTCATCAAAAAGCATATTGGCATTCATTGCATATGGTAATTCGTTTGCCAATATTTTTAAATTGGAATAATGCGTTGTTATAATTCCAAATGCTTCTCGATGGTAAAACTCTTCTAAGAAAATCTCTGCTAAAGCGCCACCCAATTCAGGATCGGAACCTGTTCCAAATTCATCAATTAAAAATAAAGTTTTGCTGTTGCATTTTTTTAGAAAATAATTCATGTTTTTCAATCGATAACTATAAGTACTCAAATGATTTTCTATGGATTGATTGTCGCCAATATCCGTCAAAATTCTATCGAATAAAAATGTTTCACTTCGTTCATGAACAGGAATTAACATACCCGATTGTAACATTAATTGAAGTAATCCCACCGTTTTCAAGGAAATAGTTTTACCACCAGCATTTGGGCCAGAAATAACAATAATTCTATTATTAGCTTCTAATTCTATTGTTTGCGGGTAAGTAACTAGTTTATTTTCTTTATTATTTAAATATAAAATAGGATGGAAGGCCTCTTTAAAAAACATCCTACGTTCTTCCGTAATTGAAGGCAATATCGCATTTATTTTAACGGCATATTTAGCTTTAGCAGCAGTAACATCTATATCACTTAAAAACTCTTGATATTCAATTATTAGTGATAAATAAGGGCGAATTCTATCGGTTAAATACTTTAGAATCTTTGTAATTTCTTCTTTTTCTTCGTATTCTAAATTACTCAATTCTCGAGAATAATTTAAGGTAGTTTCTGGTTCTATATAGGCAATACTTCCTGTTTTTGAACTTCCTAAAATGGAGCCTTTAACTTTTCTACGATACATCGATAAAACAGCTAAAACTCTACGATTTTGTACAAAACTCTCTTTTATATCATCTAAATAGCCCAGAGAATTGTATTGTGTTAAGGCAATACCAAAACTCTGGTTTACTTTTCCACGAACCGTATTCATATTTCTACGAATATTCAATAAATCGACTGAAGCATTGTCTTTAATTTCTCCATATTTATCAACAACATCTTCTATTAAAGCAATAATCTCTTTGGTGTATTCCACTTTAATGGCACGCTTATTCAAATTGGGATAATACTCTTCAAATTTTTTAATAAATAATAAAAGGGTATTAACTGTAATGGAGATATTGGCAATTTTTCTAAAACTTCCAACTTCTAAAAAACTGTCTTCAATGGCCAAAAATTTTATTTCATGATTAATAATTTCAAAACCATGATTTGGTATCGCATTATTATTTTGAAACGAAGAAACGTATTCCGAAGTTTGCAATAAAGCCTCCATCAATTCCGATTTTTCTTTAAAAGGCTTGATTTCCAAAGCTTTTTGCTTACCAATGTCTGTATTACAAATAGAAGAAAGAGTTTCTAATATTGTAGGAAATTGTAAGTCATTAATCGTTTTTTCGTTAATGTTGATCATTGTTTTTTAGAAAATTTAACATTGCAAAAATACGTAATTACCATTCAATTATTATTGGATTTATAAAGTTTTAATGTTTGTTGAATCAAATAAATTTGGTGTAATCACAATCCGATTTTGTACATTTGATTTTTATTATTTTATGGAAATCAATTTAAATTCTTCATGGAAACCATTACTAAATGGGGAAATAAACCAGCCTTATTTCACTGATTTAATAAATTTAGTTGAAGAAGAATATTCAAATACTATTTGTTATCCGCCAAAAGATATGATTTTCTCTGCTTTCGATTATTGTAGTTTTGAGAATTTAAAAGTGGTCATTATTGGCCAAGATCCTTACCATGGTGAAGGGGAAGCTAATGGTCTTTGTTTTTCAGTGAATGATTCCGTTAAAATTCCACCGTCATTAAAAAACATATTCAGAGAAATTAATTTAGATTTTGATGCGTTGCTTATGCCAACTTCAGGTAATTTAGAACGATGGGCAAAACAAGGCGTTTTATTATTGAATGCAGCTTTAACGGTACAAAAAGACAAACCAAATAGTCACAAACATTTGAATTGGAATCAATTTACAGATGCTGTAATCCAACTGATTTCTAACAAAAAAGAAAATGTAGTTTTTTTACTTTGGGGAAATTTTGCTCAAAAGAAAGGAACCAAAATAGATAGAAATAAACACCTCGTTTTAGAATCTGGTCATCCTTCTCCAATGAGCGCCAATCAAGGAAAATGGTTTGGAAATAAGCATTTTAGTCAGGTAAATAGTTATTTAGAATATAATGGAAAAACAAGTATTGATTGGTATTAAATTTACTTCGTCAACTTCTCTAAAGTATATTTTATCAATTCATCCACGGCTTTGTATGGATCTTCGCTAAAAGTTCCAGTTGCACGATTGGCAATTATAGCGTTTAATGACAGGGCATTATGTCCCAAAAGTTTTGAAAGTCCGTAAATTGCAGCTGTTTCCATTTCTAAATTGGTAATTCTATTTCCTTCAAATAGGAAGTTATCCATTTTTGAATTCAAATTTTCATCTTGAATGCCCAATCGCAAAATACGTCCTTGCGGACCATAAAATCCTCCGGCTGTTGCCGTTATTCCTTTATGAATTTTATCACTTTCGATAAGTTGCTCTAGTTTTTCAGAGCAAGAAATTACATAAGGTCTTCCTTTTCTAATATCCCAATTGGTATGATCGATGAACAACTCTTCTATTTTAGAATTTGAAATTTCATCAACTAAATAGGAACGAAGCATGTTGTCTAATCCTAATCCGTATTTTGACATCACAAAACTATCCACCGGAATATCAGCTTGTAAAGAGCCTGAAGTACCTATTCTAACAATATTTAATGATTTTAAAGTAGTTTTTAGTTGTCTGGTTTTTAAATCGATATTGACCAAAGCATCCAATTCGTTCATAACAATATCAATATTGTCAGGTCCTATACCAGTTGAGATTACAGATATTCTTTTTCCATTTAATGTTCCCGTATGCGTTTTAAATTCTCTTTTTTGGGATGAAAATTCAATAGTGTCAAATAGACTTGATATTTTCTCGACTCGATTTTGATCTCCTACAAAAATAATATCATGGGCTATGTGCTCAGGTTTAAGATTTAAATGGTAAACACTTCCGTCTGGATTAAGAATTAATTCTGATGCTTGTATCATCTATTTTTTGTTTGAAATTGTAATTTTTAACCGCCAACACGTTTTACTTTAAAACCTTTTTCTTTTAAAATGGTCATGATTTTATCACGATAATCTCCTTGAATAATAATGGAATCTTCTTTAAAACTGCCACCAACACTTAATTTTGTTTTTAATTCTTTTGCCAATATTTTAAAGTCATCGTCTGTTCCAGTATAGCCTTCAATAATTGTAGTTGGTTTTCCTTTTCTTTTTTCAAATTTACAAATCATTGGCTCGTCTTGAATCCAAAGTTCTTTATCCTCAATCTCTTTTCCTGTTTCAGGTAACGGAATATGATCTGGAAATAAGTTTTTTAATTGGTCTTGTAAGTCCATAATAAACTACATTTAAAAAATAAAGTACGAATTGATTAACCCGTACTTTAATTGGTATTTTGAAATTATTACTTTTTTATTAATCCTAAATCGATTAGTCTTTCATGCAAGAAATCACCAGCAGTAATATCATCGTAAAGTTTAGGGTTTTCTGAATCAATACAACTTTCCAAGCAATCCAAACGCATTTCGCTCACCGGGTGCATAAAAAATGGAATTGAATACCTCGAAGTTCCCCATAATTCACGAGGAGGATTTACTACTTGGTGAATGGTTGATTTTAATTTATTATTGGTGTGACGAGACAACATATCTCCAACATTTATTACTAATTCATCAGGTTCGGCAACCGCATCAATCCAAGTACCATCATGACGTTGAACCTGAAGTCCTTTGCCTTGAGCACCCATCAAAAGGGTAATCAAATTGATATCACCATGAGCTGCCGCACGAATAGCATTTTCCGGTTCAGAAGTAATAGGAGGGTAGTGAATTGGTCTTAAAATTGAGTTACCATTGTAGCCATATTGGTCAAAATAATACTCCTCTAAACCTAAATGTAATGCCAAAGCTCTTAATACATAAATTCCTGTTTTCTCCAACATTTTGTAGGTTTCTTTACCGACTTCGTTAAATCTTGGCAATTCTTTAACTACAACATTGTCAGGATATTCTTCAGCGTATTTGGTTCCTTTTTCAACATATTGGCCAAAGTGCCAAAATTCTTTCAAATCTCCTTCTTTACGACCTTTAGCATGTTCTTTACCAAAAGATACATAACCACGTTGACCTCCAATTCCTGGAATTTCATAGCTGTATTTTGTTTCTAATGGTAATGCGAAAAAATTTTTGATTTCGCCATACAATTCACCAACTAATTGATCATCTAAAAAATGACCTTTTAAAGCAACGAAGCCAATGTCTTCAAATGCTTTTCCGATTTCATTTACAAATTTTTGTTTACGTTCCGGTTCGCCCGAAAGGAAATCACGCAAGTCAACACTAGGAATGTTTTGCATAGTATCAAATTTTGTTATTAATTAGGGTTTAACCCTTGTGAATACAAATGTAAAGATTTTTTTTCGTTGTAGATTTTAATTTACTTATCAATCTAAAAAAATATAACAAATTGAGGCATTTCTGTTATTTTTTTATACTT
This sequence comes from Chitinophaga pinensis, assembly GCA_943324545.2. Taxonomy (GTDB): domain Bacteria; phylum Bacteroidota; class Bacteroidia; order Flavobacteriales; family Flavobacteriaceae; genus Flavobacterium. Next base: position 2,529 of record CALPMA020000004.1, on the reverse strand, counting down.
TTGAGAACGTTTAAAAACCTCAAAAAATGAATTTCGACAGAAAGAATTTGTCCGATGAAACTTTATTAGATTTATATAAAAGAATCCTGAAACCAAGGTTAATAGAGGAAAAAATGTTAAAACTTATTCGTCAAGGAAAAGTTTCAAAATGGTTTTCTGGAATTGGTCAAGAGGCAATATCTGTTGGAATTACTGCAGTTTTAGACAAAGACGAATACATTCTTCCAATGCACCGAAACTTAGGTGTTTTCACCGGAAGAGACATTCCATTGTACCGATTATTTTCACAATGGCAAGGAAAAGCCAATGGATTTACCAAAGGCCGTGATAGAAGTTTTCACTTTGGAACACAAGATTACCATATTATAGGAATGATATCGCATTTAGGTCCACAGTTAGGAGTTGCTGATGGTATTGCTTTGGCAAATAAATTAAAGAAAAACGGAAAGATTACTGCAGTTTTTACGGGAGAAGGAGCAACTTCTGAAGGAGATTTTCATGAAGCATTAAACATTGCATCTGTTTGGGAATTACCTGTTTTATTTATCATAGAAAATAATGGTTACGGGCTTTCAACACCAACAAATGAACAATACCGTTGTGAAAATTTAGCTGATAAAGGAATCGGTTACGGAATGGAAAGTCATATTGTAGATGGAAATAATATTTTAGAGGTCTACAACTTGGTTTCAGAATTAAAAAAATCGATGGTTGATAATCCTAGACCAATCTTATTGGAGTTTAAAACCTTTAGAATGCGGGGTCATGAAGAAGCAAGTGGAACAAAATATGTCCCTCAAGAATTAATAGATCTATGGGCAATCAAAGACCCCGTTGATAATTTCAAGAAGTTTTTAACGGATAATGGGATTTTAACTTCCGATTATGATAACGAAATTAATACCGAAATTACAGCTATTATCGAGGAAAGTTTGGTTCTAGCTAATGCAGAACCGGAAATTGAATCCAATTACAATGATGAATTAAATGATGTTTACAAACCATTTGATTTTGAAGAATTTACGTATTCTACTGAGACTGAAAATATTCGTTTAATTGATGCCATTTCTAGTAGTTTACGCCAATCAATGGAACGACATTCTAATTTAGTAATTATGGGTCAAGATATTGCAGAATATGGTGGTGCGTTCAAAATTACCGATGGTTTTGTAGATTTATTTGGAAAGGAACGAGTGATCAATACACCCATTTGCGAAAGCGCCGTAGTTTCAGCAGGCATGGGATTGTCGATAAATGGTTATAAAGCCATTATTGAAATGCAATTTGCCGATTTTGTTTCTACAGGATTTAATCCAATTGTAAATTTATTAGCCAAATCGCATTACCGATGGTCGGAAAAAGCCGATGTTGTTGTCCGAATGCCTTGTGGAGGCGGAACGCAAGCCGGACCTTTTCATTCGCAAACTAATGAGGCTTGGTTTACCAAAACACCAGGTTTAAAAGTGGTTTACCCTGCATTTCCATATGATGCGAAAGGTTTATTAAATGAATCTATAAATGATCCAAATCCGGTGATGTTCTTTGAGCACAAACAATTGTATCGAAGTATAAGTCAAGAAGTGCCAAAAGATTATTACACATTGCCTTTAGGAAAAGCATCGTTAATACGTGAAGGAAATCATGTTACTATTATTTCTTTCGGAGCAGCGGTGCATTGGGCATTGGAAACATTAGAAATAAATCCTTTAATCTCTGCTGATTTATTGGATTTAAGAACGTTACAACCATTAGATACAGAAGCTATTTTTACATCTATAAAGAAAACAGGAAGAGCTATTATTTACCAAGAAGATTCTTTATTTGGTGGAATAGCTAGTGATATATCGTCTTTGATAATGGAAAACTGTTTTGAATATTTAGATGCTCCAGTAAAACGAGTAGCTAGTTTAGAAACGCCAATTCCATTCACAAAAGCATTAGAAGATCAGTATTTACCAAAAGGCAGATTTGAAATTGCGTTATTGGAATTAATAAATTATTAATTTGATTTATAATAAACCGCAAAGAGCGCAAAGTTTTATTGAGAATATTTTTTTGTCTGCATTCTTGTTTCTAACATCTGTTCTCTCAAAGTCTCTTCTTAATATCTCCCACTTAACAACTCACCACCAATAGCAGATTGGGCTTCGATTCCGAGTTTCTTCATCATTTCGTAAGTGGTACAAACCGCTGCAGAAGTTACCGGAATTCCGATTTCTTTCTGGATTAAATCAATAGCCTCTAATGACGGCATTTGCACACAGGCAGAAGCTACTAAAACATCAACTCCTTCCAAGTTCAAGCGCTTATAAATTTCTAGTAAATTCAAAGGATCTTGTGCAGCAACTTCTAAATTATCAGGGATTTCCAATGCAATTGAATCGACTACTTCAAAACCTTGGTGTTCGATGTAATCAACTACCATATCGGTTAACGGTCGCATATAAGGGGTAATAATAGCCACTTTTTTAGCTCCCAAAACTTTCAAACCATTAATTAGCGCACCAGCAGAAGTCACAATTGGAGTAG
>CALPMA020000003.1 GCA_943324545.2 Chitinophaga pinensis | reverse complement strand
TTAAAAAATAAGTAGTACTTTTGCCCGGTCTTATAATAGCTGTAAGACATACATAAAAATCATTAAACAAATATTGGAATGTATTTAACTAAAGAGATTAAAGAAGAGATCTTCGCTAAACACGGAGAAAAAACTAACACTGGTAAAGCAGAAGCGCAAATCGCACTTTTCACTTACAGAATTAGTCATTTGACAGAGCATTTGAAAAAAAATCGTCACGATTATAATACGGAGCGTTCGCTAGTATTATTAGTAGGTAAAAGAAGAAGTTTATTAGACTACTTGAAGAAAACCGAAATTAACAGATATCGTGAGATAATCAAAGTATTGAATATTAGAAAATAATCAATAAAAAAAGAGGTGCCCACGCGCCTCTTTTTGTTTTTAGCCTTAGGGCAAAATAGCGTTTAAAAAAGTTTGGTTTTTCATTGGATTATTAGCAATAACTACAACAACACAACAAATCTGTCGACAGGCAGGAACCCAATGTAAAATTAAAAAAGGAAAATTTATGATTCCACAATTATTTGTAGAAAGTATCGATTTAGGTGATGGAAGAAACATCACAATCGAGACAGGAAGATTAGCAAAACAAGCTGATGGTTCTGTAGTAGTAAGAATTGGTAAAACTGTTATTTTAGGAACAGTTGTATCATCAAGAAAAGCAAGTCCAGGTATTGATTTTTTACCTTTAACGGTAGATTATCGTGAAAAATTTGCTGCAGCAGGTCGTTTTCCAGGTGGTTTCTTCAAAAGAGAAGCGCGTCCAAGTGATAGCGAAGTGCTAACTATGAGATTAGTTGACCGTGTTTTACGTCCACTTTTCCCTAGTGATTATCATGCAGAAGTACAAGTGATGATCCAATTAATGTCACATGATGATGATGTGATGCCAGATGCATTAGCAGGTTTAGCCGCTTCAGCTGCATTAGCATTATCTGACATCCCATTTGAAACTTTAATTTCAGAAGCTAGAGTTGGAAGAATTGACGGTCAATTTATAATCAATCCATCTCGTGCACAATTAGAATTATCTGATATAGACATGATGATTGGTGCTTCAACTGATTCTATTGCAATGGTAGAAGGTGAAATGAAAGAAATTTCAGAAAAAGAAATGGTAGAAGCAATTAAATTTGCTCACGGACATATCAAAAATCAAATTGCAGCGCAAGAGAGATTAGCAAATGCTTTTGGTAAAAAACAAGTTCGTACTTACGAAACTGAAAAATCTGACGAAGCTATTTATGCAAAAGTAAAAGCAGCTGCTTATGATAAAATATACGCTATTGCAAGTAAAGGTTCAGCAAAACAAGAACGTTCAGCTGCATTTGATGCTGTAAAAGAAGAAGTTAAAGCGTTGTTTACTGAAGAAGAATTAGCAGAAAATGGCGATTTAGTTTCTAAATATTTTTACAAAACGAATAAAGAAGCAGTTCGTAACGTAACCCTAGATTTAGGTACTCGTTTAGACGGTAGAAAAACAACTGAAATCAGACCAATTTGGTGTGAAGTTGATTATTTACCTTCAGTTCACGGATCGGCATTGTTTACTCGTGGAGAAACGCAAGCATTAGCAACTGCTACATTGGGAACTTCAAGAGAAGCAAACCAAATTGATTCCCCATCTGAACAAGGAGAAGAAAAATTCTACTTGCACTATAATTTCCCTCCATTCTCAACTGGTGAAGCGCGTCCTTTAAGAGGAACTTCAAGAAGAGAAGTTGGACACGGAAACTTAGCGCAAAGAGCGTTAAAAAACATGATTCCTGCTGACTGTCCTTATACCATTCGTGTCGTTTCTGAAGTATTAGAATCTAATGGTTCTTCTTCGATGGCTACTGTTTGTGCAGGAACATTATCATTAATGGATGCTGGAATTCAAATGATTCGTCCTGTTTCTGGAATTGCAATGGGATTAATTACAGATGGAGAACGTTTCGCTGTTTTATCTGATATTTTAGGTGATGAAGATCATTTAGGAGATATGGATTTCAAAGTAACAGGAACTTCGGAAGGAATTACAGCGTGTCAAATGGACATCAAAATTGATGGATTGAAATATGAAATCATGGAAGCGGCACTAGCGCAAGCTCGTGATGGACGTTTACACATTCTTGATATTTTAACAGCTACTTTACCAGCTCCAAAAGAGGATGTTAAAGAGTATGCTCCAAAAATTATTACAAGAACAATTCCTGGTAACTTTATCGGAGCGTTGATTGGACCTGGAGGAAAAGTAATTCAAGAATTACAAAAAGCTACTGGAACTACCATCGTAATTAATGAGGTTAATGAAGAAGGAGTTATTGAAATTTTAGGAACTGATCCTGCGGGAATTGCTGCAGTATTGGCTAAAATTGAATCCATCACTTTCAAACCTCAAATGAATGAAGCATACGAGGTGAAAGTAATTAAAATGTTAGATTTTGGTGCGGTTGTAGAATATACTGCAGTTCCTGGAAACGAAGTATTACTTCACGTATCTGAGTTGGCTTGGGAACGTACAGAAAATGTATCTGATGTGGTAAATATGGGAGATGTATTCCAAGTGAAATACTTAGGAATTGATCCTAAAACTAAGAAAGAAAAAGTTTCTAGAAAAGCTTTATTGCCAAGACCTCCTAGAGAATCTTAATAAAATAGCAAATTGATTTGCATAACAAAACCCCAATTTATTGATTTAAATTGGGGTTTTTAATTTAGTGCAAACAGCTATTTAAATTTCTTTATTCGATTTTATTTATAGGATTTTTTTAACTTTTGTTGTACTATCATGCTATTATAAAAAATTAATTTTGCATAACGATTTAATTGAAAAAAAATGACAAAAACCGTTGGTATAATTGGTGCTGGAATTGGGGGTCTTGCACTATCCATTCGACTTGCCAATCAAGGGTTTAAGGTTACCATTTTTGAAAAAAACAGTTACCCTGGAGGCAAATTGAGTGAACTTAAAATGGATGGATTCCGATTTGATAAAGGGCCTTCATTATTTACAATGCCTGCTTTAATAGACGAATTGTCCAATTTGCAAGGAAGCACTCCTCCATTTGAATATCAGAAATTAGACGTCATTACCAACTATTTTTATTCGGATGGAACGCAAATAAAAGCATCCGCCAACATAGAAGAATTTGCAGAGGAAGTTCATTTAAAATTAAATGAAAAAAGAGAAACTGTATTAAAACACATCAAGCGCAACGCTTTTTATTTTAAAACCACCGAAGATTTATTTTTAAAGCAATCGCTTCACCAACTGAAAAATTTTATTAATTTTAAGACCTTAAAAGGTATATTATTTTCCCCATTCTTAGGTTTGTTTAGCACGATGCACGAAAAAAATTCAAGATCGTTTTCCAATCCAAAAACAGTACAGCTGTTCAATCGATATGCAACCTACAATGGTTCAAATCCATATAAAGCACCCGCCTTAATCAATATGATTTCGCATTTAGAGTTTAATCTTGGGGCTTATTTACCTATGAAAGGCATGCATCAAATTACTACCCATTTGGTCAAACTAGCAGAACAAGCTGATGTAGAAATTAAATACAATGCAGTCGTTGAAAAATTAGAAGTTGGCTCTAATAACCAGATTACTTCCATTAAAAGTAACGGAGTGAATTATCCCTTTGATATCGTGGCAAGCGATTTAGATCTTCATGTGCTTTACAAGTATTTGTTGCCAAAATCTTTTACCCCTCAAAAGTTAATTCGACAAGAAAAATCAAGTAGTGCCTATGTTTTTTATTGGGGAATAAATAAAGAATTTGAAGCTTTAGGCCTGCACAATATTTTGTTTAGTGATGATTATAAAAAGGAATTTGATCATTTGTTTTCAAAACAATTTCCAACTGATGACCCTACTGTTTATATCAATATTACTTCAAAATATTGTAAAGATGATGCGCCAGAAGGTTGTGAAAACTGGTTTGTAATGGTAAATGTCCCGCACAATAAAAACAAAAATATAAATTATGAAGCCGATATTCGTAAAAATGTTATTGAAAAAATTAATGCAATATTGAAAACCGATATCGAAAAATACATCATTTCTGAAAGTACGTTAACTCCCGTTGATATAGAAAACCAAACTTCATCTTACGGAGGATCGTTATATGGCAATTCTAGCAACAATAAGTTTGCTGCCTTTTTGCGACATGCTAATTTTTCGTCAAGTATCAAAAATTTATATCTTGTAGGTGGAAGCGTGCATCCTGGTGGAGGTATTCCGCTATGTCTTTTTAGCGCAAAAATAGCGAGTCAATTAATAGTAGAAAGAGAAAAGAAATGATAAAAACATATAAATCATATTTTTTATATTTTTTAATTCTGGTGTATATTTCAGGCTCAATCGGGTTTGTAGTAAATCCAACTTTTTTTAGTCCTTTTACGCCTTATACCTTATTACTTACTTGTTTTGTTTTTTTAATTCATAGTCCACTAGCTGACAAAAAATTTCTAGTTGCCTTTTTTTCTATAGCTTTTTTAGGTTTTATTATTGAAGTAATTGGAGTAAAAACGGGGCTGGTTTTTGGAAAATATTCCTATGGAGAAGGATTAGGTTTCAAATTACTTGAAGTTCCTCTGATTATTTCCATCAATTGGGCAATGCTTATTTGTGCTGGAATTAGAATAGTTAGTGGTATCTTTGCAAACAAGATTGTATCATTAGTTGTGGCAGCGTTATTAGTTACATTAATTGATTTACTAATTGAACAAGTGGCGCCAAAACTCGATTTTTGGCAATTTGAAGGAGGATTACCAGGTTTACATAATTATTTGGGTTGGATTGGAGTGGCTTTTTTTACGTCTTACTTTTTTTACCCTACAATTATAAAAGGAAATTGTAAAGTTTCTTTAATAATATTGATTTTACAAATTATATTCTTCACCTCTTTATTTATATTTATTTAACATGGAAATACTAATTAATACCAGTATCGTTTTAGCAACTTTTATTCTAACAGAATTTTCTGCTTGGGCAAATCACAAATACATCATGCATGGATTTTTGTGGTATTTACATGCAGATCACCACAAAAAAGACCACAAAAGTTGGTTTGAAAGAAATGATTTCTTTTTTATCACTTATGCTGTACCAAGTTGGTTACTCATTATGTTTGGTATGATGAACCAATATGCCTGGTATACTTGGGTTGGTTTTGGAATTTTATTGTATGGTTTAGCTTATTTTGTAGTACATGACTTGATTATACACCAACGTTTCAAAGTGCTTACTAAAACAAAAAACGTATATGTTTTAGCGTTGCGTCGTGCGCACAAAATGCACCATAAAAACACTGGAAAAGAAGGTGGCGAAAGTTTTGGAATGTTAATTATTAAAAGAAAATACATTCAAGATGCTTTAAAAAAATCAAAAACTCAGTACGCTAATTAAGCATTCATACCTATGAGTCAAATAACTACTTGCACTTTTTTTAAATTGGAAACTTTTCCCAACAAACTTTGGGCTTTTTCACAAATGCAATTAGGGCATGCTCATTTCAAAAACATTGAAGGACTCGTGTTTTATAAGCTATTGGGTTCAGGTGCTGAAAATGGTTTTAGTTCGAAGCCCAACTTTGGCACGTATGCATTATTGTGTATTTGGGAATCCGAAATGAATGCCACTAATTTTTTTGAAAAAAATTCGTTTTTTATCAAGTATAAATCCAAAAGCGCCGAATCATTTACCGTTTTTGCAAATGCAGCAGAAGCTCACGGAAAATGGGACGGAAAACAACCTTTTGTTTCCCATGCTACTTTGGCTATAGACAAGCCCGTTATGGTTTTAACACGAGCCAGTATTCGGCTTTCAAAATTAATTTCTTTTTGGAGTAAAGTCGGTAAAGTGAGTAAAAGTTTAGAAGAATACGATGGACTCGCAATGTCAATAGGCGTTGGGGAATGGCCTTTAATCCAACAAGCCACTTTAAGTATTTGGAAAACACAAGCCGAAATGATTGATTATGCCTATAAAAATGAAAAACACAAAGAGGTTGTTCGTCTTACGAGAAAACTCAAATGGTATAAAGAAGAACTATTCGCACGATTTATTCCCTATAAATTTTCAGGTCAATGGAATGGTAAAAATGTGGAGACTATTTTAGAATTCTAATCCTATTTTGTCCAACCTTACAGACAGTTAAAATAATACTATTTGATAAAAGTTAAAACTATTTTCTACTAATTGTAACTTTTTTATAACTTCTTACGTATAACTAATTCAATACCTAAAATGAGGGCTAGAAATTATGAGACAACTTAAAATTACCAAGCAGGTTACTAATCGTGAAACTGCATCGTTAGACAAATATTTACAAGAAATAGGAAAAGTTGATTTGATTACCGCTGACGAAGAGGTAGAATTAGCACAACGAATAAAAGCAGGAGATCAAGTAGCCCTTGAAAAATTAACAAAAGCCAATCTACGTTTCGTAGTTTCTGTGGCTAAACAATACCAGAATCAAGGTTTAACACTTCCCGATTTAATTAATGAAGGCAATTTAGGTTTGATTAAAGCAGCACAACGTTTTGATGAAACTCGTGGTTTCAAATTCATTTCTTACGCCGTTTGGTGGATTCGTCAATCTATTTTGCAAGCCCTAGCAGAGCAATCACGTATCGTTCGTTTGCCATTAAATAAAATTGGTTCCATCAATAAAATAAATAAAATGTACGCCTTGTTAGAGCAATCTAATGAAAGACCTCCAACAGCGGAAGAAATCGCTAAGGAATTAGACATGACCGTGAATGATGTAAAAGAATCGATGAAAAATTCTGGCCGTCACTTATCAATGGATGCGCCATTAGTTGAAGGAGAAGACTCCAACCTTTATGACGTATTGCGTTCAGGAGAATCTCCAAATCCAGATCGTGAATTAATTCAGGAATCATTGCGTACTGAAATTGAACGTTCTTTAGAAACCTTAACTCCAAGAGAAGCAGATGTTGTGCGTTTGTATTTTGGATTGGGCGATCAACATCCAATGACATTAGAGGAAATTGGTGAAACTTTCGATTTAACTCGCGAGCGTGTCCGACAAATTAAGGAAAAAGCAATTCGCAGATTAAAACATACTTCAAGAAGTAAAATCTTGAAAACTTATTTAGGATAATTAAATCTTAAAATGAAAACTCCGGAATCACTTTCGGAGTTTTTTTAAAATAACTACTTTTGCAAAAACAACACTACTAAAATGAAAAATACACTTATTGCCCCATCTATTCTTGCTGCCGATTTCGCCAATTTACAACGCGATATTGAAATGGTTAATAATAGTGACGCCGATTGGTTTCACATCGATATTATGGATGGTTTATTTGTTCCTAATATTTCTTTTGGAATGCCAGTTTTAGAAGCAATTTCGAAACATGCGAAAAAGACAATCGACGTACATTTGATGATTGTAGATCCTGATCGTTATATCAAAACTTTCAAAGATTTAGGTACTGATATTTTGACCGTTCACTACGAAGCTTGTACTCATTTGCACCGAACTTTACAAGCAATAAAAGCCGAAGGTATGAAAGCTGGTGTTGCACTAAATCCTCACACGAACATCGACTTATTGGAAGATGTAATTAACGATATTGATATGGTCTGCTTGATGAGTGTCAACCCAGGGTTTGGCGGCCAATCATTTATTGAGAATACGTATTCAAAAATTGAAAAATTAAAAGTACTAATTAACAAAAAAGGAGCTTCTACAATTATCGAAATTGACGGTGGAGTAACCAATAAAAATGCAGTTCAATTAGTACAAGCAGGTGCCGATGTTTTGGTAGCTGGAAATTACGTTTTCAAAGCGGAAAACCCAACCCATACTATTTCAGATTTAAAAAAAATGACTACAATTTAATTTTGAAATACAATAAATAAAAAAAAGTCCAACAGAAATCTTGGACTTTTTTAATCTTTTGTTGCGAAATGCTAGGTAGTGTATACCTGCGCCGCTAATAGTAATAAAAAGTGTACACCTATTTTATGACTTGATTTTTTCTTGGTATTCTACAAAGACTTTGATGGCCTTATCCGGTTGTATAAGTTTAACTTTATAGAGTGCTGTAAGCCGATCGTAAGTAGTTTTAGAGCCACCTATTTGAATGGCTTTAAGATAATTTTTTTCTGCACTTTTAAAACGTTCAAAATATTCATCTATTTTTCCTCGTGCCAAATAACCATCAACTGGTGAAAGTGTCATTAATTGGTTGGCATAGTTTTGCGCTTTTCTTTCACTTCCTCCAAAAAGCCCGGGCACTTGCAAATAATACTCTATCAATGCCCAACGTGCCTCAAGATGATTTGATTTCAAACTTATAGCTTTTTCGAATGCGTCCTTCATATCACCAATTAAACGAATGGCAACCCATTTTCCTCCGGCTTGTGATTTTAAACCCAATGCACCTCCATATTTATAATAAAAACTAGCTTCGTTAGGTTTTAATTTTATTAGCATCCGATAATAGGAAATAGCTTTGTCTAAATTGTTTAAATGAATTGAAATATCACCAAGGTGCTCAATAGTTTTTATATGATTAGGAGAATCTTTAAGTTCGATTTCAAAAAGCGGCTTTGCCAAGGCATATTTTCCCTCATTAAATAGCTTTTCTGCTTTCTCAAAATTGGTTTGAGAGAAAGAAAATAAAGGAATAAAAAATAAAAATAAAAAGTATTTTTTCACTGAAAAATAAATGAATTTATCAAAAAAAAACAAAGGTAAGTATTTATATGGCTTTTGGCTTAACAATGTAACCGCTATTGACTTCATTTCAAACCAAATAATAGAATTTCTAACTCATTTTGTTGAAAATATGCCTAGAAAATTAAACTTGTACTTTCTTATTTGTAAAATAATAATTTAAATATTTTCAATTGGTTTTTGAAGATGAATAGTTTCACCTTCACTTTTTGAAATTACAATCGTTGCAACCCCATTACCAATAAAATTGGTAATCGCTCTTGCTTCGCTCATGAATTTATCGACACCCAATAAAAATGCTAAACCTTCTAAAGGTATTTTATGGATAGCGGTGAGAGTTGATGCCAAAACTATAAAACCACTTCCTGTAACCCCGGCCGCACCTTTAGATGTGATCATTAATAGTCCAATGATGGTAAAAATTTCTCCCAATGAAAGTTGAACATTGTACAATTGTGCTAAAAATATTATCGCCATTGAAAGATAAATAGAGGTTCCATCTAGGTTAAAGGAATATCCCGTTGGAACAACAAGCCCCACAACAGATTTACTACAACCAATCTTTTCTAATTTATCCATTAAATTCGGTAATGCAGCTTCGGAGGAAGATGTTCCAAGAACAATAAGCAACTCCTCTTTAATGTATTTTATAAAATGCCAAATGTTTATTTTATAATATTTTAATATTCCTCCTAATACAAGAAATATAAATAGAAACATAGTTACATAAACCGTGAGCATCAATTTTCCAAGTGGAATCAGGGTGTGTAATCCAAATTTCCCAACTGTATAAGCCATTCCTCCAAATGCACCAATTGGAGCAAGATACATGACATATTTTAGGGCTTTAAAAACAACCTTAGAACATTTATATAAAAAGACAACTATTTTCTCTCTTTTTCTATGATAATTCAACAGTATCCCAACTATTATTGCAACAATTAATACTTGAAGAGTTGAATTGTTCATGAAAAATGATACCCAATTAAATCCTTCACTAGAACTTTGAGTATATTTACTCGCGTCTTGAATGTCTATACCCGTCTTGTCAATTTTTCCAGGTTGTGCCAAATAGCCAACTACTATACCAATGGCTAAAGCTAATGTTGAAACTACTTCAAAATAGAGTAATGATTTAACTCCAATTCTTCCCACTTTTTTTAAATCCCCCATTCCTCCTATTCCTAATACAATAGTTAGAAATATTATTGGAATAATAAAGAGTTTGATGATACTTATAAATCCATCACCCACCACCTTCATTTGGACTCCATTATCCGGAAAATAATGACCTACGAAAATACCTATCAAAATTGCAATTAAAACCCAGAAGGTCAAATTTGAAATAATAGAAAAGAAAATCTTATTCGCTTTTGATGCAATCTTCATTTATTGTGAGGTTTATTATTAAAAAACTAATTGAAAACTAAATTGAGCAATTAAGGTGTTCACTTTTTCATTCACGTTCGTAGTAACATTAAATTGTTCCTTATTTAACGTAGTAACGGAGGATTGAACTTTTAAATTGTTTCCTTTTATATATTTTGTAATCCCCATTGTAAACGCATCTTGATTAGCTAGTAAAGAGGAAGCTTTGTTAAATTCTTTAGTTAATTTTTCAAATTTAAAATCCAGTGAAAGACCTGATTTAGAAACATAACCGCCTTGAATATTTAACCCATTCCCTAGAACTAAATAATTGCTAATTTCCGTCATATACAATGGTACCGTAGCTGTAGAATTTATAAAAGTACCTTCAAGAGATGCAGCTGATGTATTTACATATTCCCCTAATAATGAAAACCCTCTATATTTAATTAAAATATCACCATATGATTTTCTTAAATCGGGCAACTTTTGTTTAAAAGTACTATCGTAAAAAACAAAGTCACCATGACCTTCTCCTACTCTATTACTAGCACCGTTGTTAAAACTAAAAGCCGCACCAGCAAGAATTTTAATTTTATCTTCGTGTAATAAATCTGCAATATATCCGTCATTACCTGGTTTAAAATTACCTAAAGGAAGTAAATCAATTCGACCACCGTATTTAAAACCACCTTTATCAACATCAATTGAATTATCACCAAAAGAATTGACACCATCCCCGGAGGTAATTGCAAATTTTGGTTTTATAATAAAAGATTTAACAACCAATTGACTTTCTAAAAAAACTCCAAATTCTCTACCTGTATTACTGAACTCAGAACTAAAAATTCCGCGATCAGCAAATTGAAGTTTATCTTCATAAAAATTCATTTCTCTATTGTTAGTAAATGTTTGTTTTTGTCCAAAACTAATTTTAACATTTTGAGTTGGAGTATAGGCTACCCATGCATCCAAAAGGGGTTTACCGTTACTAAAATTATTTTGCAATAAAAAAGAAACTTTCTCTTTGTACATGCTTCCAGAAATAGACAAAAAAGCATTTCTTGCATTCATATAATTTCTAGCAACAATTCCATCTGTTTTTTCATATTTAATAGCACTTTGAATAAATCCACTTATATTGAATTTATAATCACCATCATTAACATTAAAACCTAAGCCGTCACCCAACTGGAATTCTTTTGAATCCGTTTTGATTTCAATTTGAGCTGAACAGGCAAATCCTATAAACATAACTAATGCCGAAGCAATTGCATTTAATTTCATTTTTGTATTATATTTTTTCATTGGTTAAGTATCTATAAATTGGTAATTCTTGATTTTTTTTAACTTTTAGAGTTTCAAATTTGACAAATCCATTTTCACTTTCTGGTTCCAAAACCTCTGTTGCCATCTTTGAATTTTTTTGATCCAAATAGACAATAAAAGTCCCTTTTGGAAATGATTTTTCTATATTGGTAATACTTGTCTCCGCTTTCTGGGAATTATATCCTTCCTCTTCATCTGGATTTACATAAATGGAAGAAATAGTATAAGATTCTACTTTTATTTTTTTATCTTCAGTAAGTTCTTCAACCTTTAATCCTAAAATAATTAATTTATCAACAAGGATTTTTTGCTCTGGAAGTATTAAATAGGCAAAAGGTCTTTTTCTTTCTAAAACCGGAGTACATTTTAAAGCATTATTGACCTTGACCTCCAAAGAAATTTCTGAATTATCTTTTAAACTAATTGCCCTAATTGTTTGTTTTTCTTGTGGCTTATTAGCAACAACGACTAAATTTTCCGGTTTTGTACTATTAGAAATTCTGAGTACTTCTTTAATATTCAAAACATCTTCATAAACTGTTTTTAGAAATGACGTAGCAATTAAAAAGGTAGTATTTATTCTTCTTTTGAATGATGTTTTTTGAAGGTTCACTCCGCGAATTTCTATTAATGAAGAAATACAATTGGTTAAAGCATAAGAAGTAGTACTTGATCTTGCTTCTGTGGTACATTGATTAAAATGAACTTCATTATTTTGCTTTACACTAGCGATGTAATCTCTATAAATAAAATGTTTTGACTCTAATACTTTTTTTGCATTTTCAACAAACACATTCTTAGTGTAATCTCTTAAATTTTGAGGAAGATTTAAGTTCCCAGAATACATAAACATCGCATCGTATATGGAGCTAATTCCATCTGTTCCAAGCAATCCAAATTCTTTTCTAAAGGGACGGTATTCATGAAAATCAACTGCCACTTCAGCTCCAAAATCACTAAATGCTTTTTTCAAGAAATTACTTTCTTTAGCCATCAGCTTTACTTGGTCTCTATTTAAATCCAATCCATTCGCAGCGTAACGATCGAGTTTTTCATAACCATCTATATTCGCCATTGGAACAATTGATAGGGTTATTTTTTCTAATAAATAAGTATATTTAGGATCATTAAGTATTTTATCTATCAAGAAAAGCATGGTTTCAGTTCCGGCAGGTTCATCACCATGAAGACCTCCTTGAAACCAAACTTTAATTTTTTCATTCCCATTATTTTTATTCAAAACTACCATTGGTATTTTCTTGTTTTTTTGACTTTCACCAATAAAGTATAGAGAAATTTCTTTTGGATGTTCAGCAACCAACTTATTAAGATACAACATCATATCGTCATAATTGGTGAATCCCTTTTTTGAGAATGATGGGGTATGAATATCCAATTCGGAATCAGGAAAAAACTTTTTTGTTATTTCATCATTTTGCGGATTGAATTGTCCAAACATTGGAAAAACAATCAGATTTAAAAAAACCAATAATTTAATTTTACTTATCATACTGTTAAAACGAAAAAGTTGTAATTAATCTGGTTAAAAATTCATTTCCATTTATCAAATTTCCATTAACATCATTAGAACCTGGTTTGGCATTGATATAGGTGCAATCCAATTGAATTTTAGCTCCATAATTTCGTGCCAAATATTTCGTAATACCGAGGGTATAAAAATCAGAACGATTGTAAAAAGTTCCATTATTTAAAAAAGAATTAGTTTCAGGTTTCAAAAAGGCAACTCGACCATCAATTGAAAAAAGATTTTTAAAAACGTATCCGCTTTGTAAATTATATCCTTCACCAACCATCATTCTACCTTTAACATAACTATCCACATCTTGAATTCCATTAACAGTAAAGACTGTAGAAGTGGTACCATCTACACGTACTCTTTGAGTAATTCCGGCGGGTACCCTTGCAGAAGCATTAATATATTCTCCTAAAAGTGAAAAACCTCTATATTTAAATAAAAAATCGACACCATATTTAATATAATCGGGTAACAATTCATTGTTCAGATTGTCTAAATACAATATGGTTCCACTTTCACTTCCTCTTCTATCGCTAATTCCAACATTATAACTACAGTTTGCTCCAATTACAAATTTTGGAGTTAATTCTCTTTCTATATCTGCTTGACGGTATTGTCCGAAATTATTGAACAAACCAAAAGGTAAATAATCAATTCGTCCACCATATTTAAATCCTCCATGGTCTTTACCAAAAACATTAATTCCATCTCCATTGGTAATTGCAAACTCTGGTTTTATATACGATTGTTTTGATATTTTATAAGAGGATTCTGCAAAAAATCCAAATTCACGAATTGAAGCAAAGGCACCTGATATTGGACTTCTCTCTACAAGTTGTAAAGTATTTGAACGCATTCCAAGTTCGCGATTATCAGTAAATGTTCCTTTTTGTCCAAAAGTAAGTTTTATTCGTTTAGTAAGATCATAAGCGATCCAAGCATCAAAAACTAGGCTTCCTATTGATGCGTCTCCCTCGCCACCACCAGTTAAATCAAGTTGTAAGCGATATGATATTTTTTCTTTTTTTGAACTACCTGAAAAATTCAAACGAGCTCTTCTCATTCGCATTCTATTGTATGATGATGAATCGTTGTTGTCTAGATATTTTTTACTATCAATGTAAGGTTGAAGATATCCAGAAATTTCCATTTTATAATTATTATCAATTCCTGAAAATTCCAATCCCTCTCCAAATTTATATTTGTTGATTACTATTTCTTGTGCATTTGAAAATTGTGTTACCAAAAGCAGTAAAATACTTAAAGCTAGTATCTTTATAAGTTTCTTCATTTTTATAGCTTACTTTATCAAATTAATTTCTAAGATTCCAAGAGCTGTCAACTCTCAATCCATCAATAATAACATTTGGAGAATTGACATTGTCTTGTCTAAGTACTACTCTGCCTGGAAGAATATCAACTGAAGAAGTGTCTTCAATTCCAATAGTAGGAACTGTTGGCTCGGTCAAATAACTTGATGTCGTGTCAAAGATATACAAACTTGTTTCGTCACGACCAACGTTTCCGTTAGCATTAGAAACCGTTGAATTAACAATTTTATATTTAATAACCACAAGATAGGTAGTTCCATAATCATATGAATTCGTGGTATATCTGTTGGTTAAATTAGCAGCAAATCCAAATTTGAATTTTGCAGGATTGGTAGGATCTTGATTAATCATTAATTTACCTCTGTAAGCGGTATCTGCAATATCATTATTACCAAAGCCAAAAAAGTATTGATCGATACACAATGGAGAAGCAGCCGCTTTTATTAAAAATGAAGCATATACAGTTCCAGAGGAAACAGAGGTAAACTGCAACGAAATATCTTGACCTATACTGGTAACACTAGCGGCATTTCCTATTCCAGAACCATAATAGTTTGGAAATGTAAGTCCAGGTGAAGTAATTAATATTGGGTTAGTCGTACTGCTACTGTGCGCAACCCATCCATTTGATGTTAAAGCAGTTCCTGCCACAACATCAAAATTATCTGTAGCAATATTTGCTGTCGGAATATTTGCTGTAACTGTAAAAATAGCCGTAACAGTTCCTGAAGCAAAAGTTCCAAAAGCAGCTTGAGTAGCAGTAATTGTTGAAACACCAGCGCCAACTACAGTAACTGTTGTCCCGTTGATTGTTGCTACAGCTGTATTACTACTAGAGAAGGTAAATGAACCACCACTATTTGAAGTAGGTGGAGTCAATTGAAATGGAAGACTTCCCGTCATTTTTGAAGGAATAGTGAAAGAACCAATGGTTGGTGGCTCTAATTGAGAGACCGTGAATGTCGCAGTAACCGATCCCATACCATAACCAGCATCTGCAGCCTGAGTAGCAGTTATTGTAGTAGTTCCAATTCCAACAACCGTTACAGTTGATCCGCTTATTGTTGCAATTGAAGGATCTGCACTAGTGTAGGTGAAAGCTCCAGCACTATTTGAGGTTGGTGGAGTAAGTAAAAAAGGTAAACTACCCATTCGCTTTGCAGGGACGGTAAATGTTCCTATTGTGGGTGGAAATGGACTTACATCCTCAGTCGTACACGATAGTAAAAAGAAAAAGATACTAATCTTTTATTAAAAATTTTCATTGTTATTGAAGATTAAGGGGTAATTATTTATTTACCTTTTTTAAAATTAATAATTTTAAGTAACTATTAAAAAAAACAAATATATATAAATAATTAACATATAATAATTTTTTGTAATCTTGTAAATAGATTTTACCAACACCAACAAAAAAATAGTAGTTTCATGATAAATCACCTAGGCAAAATAATACTATTTTCACTCTTTATTTTCATTTCTTGTTCGAAAGATAATGTCGCTATTGATGATGAAAACTTATTAAATTCAGGTTCAAACCAATTTGTTTTCACTTATTCAGGTTTGCCTCAAAAACCAATAAATGTTTTTTATAATATTCCGGCAGGCAATCGAACCAATATGCCAATAGTTATTGTTTTTCATGGAGACGAAAGAAATGCAAGTGAATACCGTGATATTTGGGTAAATGCCTCCAATCAATATGGGTTTATGGTATTTGCACCAGAATTTAATAGTATAAATTTTCCTGGGGGTAGTTCCTATATAATTGGAAATGTCTATCAAGACGGTAATTTCCCAACTGCGCAAACACTAAACAATGAGAGTGTATGGACCTTTTCAATGATTGAACCACTTTTTGATTTTATTAAAGTCAATTCTGGAAGCGAGTCAAATACCTATGATATGTTTGGTCATTCTGGTGGAGGTCAATTTGTGCATCGATTCGTTTTACTTAAACCAAATGCTAGGTACAATAGAGCAATCGCTGCAAATAGTGGTTGGTATACTGTTCCAGATGGGGTTGCTAATTTTCCTTATGGAATTATGAATAGCCCAATTACTGCTATTAATCCAAATAATTATTTTAGTAGAAAATTATTTATTACAGTTGGTAGTTTAGATAATAATGGTTCCGATTCATCACTTCGTCACAATATTGAGAGCGATTTACAGGGATTGAACAGACTTGCTCGTGCCAACTATTTCTTTTCTAAAAGTCGAACGTATGCCATTTCAATCGGAGCAACATTCAATTGGCAATTACATACCGTTACCAATTCAGGACATGATGCAGTGCAAATGTCTATTGATGCTGTTAATTTGCTATATTAAAAATGAAAAATAAAGGACAATTAAATTAGATTATCATATGGTTTTTTTTGTTAATTTAATTATTTTTAAATAATTAGATAAATTTTATTATTTTTACACATTAAATATAAAATAATTTAATTATGAAAAAACTTTACACATTACTAGTTTTATTTTCCTTCGGATTTACTTTCGGTCAAGTTAATTATTTAGTTGAACATTTTAATTATGTCGCAGCTGAGCCATTAACAAGTAATGGTTGGAATAAACATAGCGGAACTACAAATCCTATTTTAGTGAGTTCGGCAGGATTAAATTTTTCTGGTTATATTGGAAGTGGAGTTGGAAACGCTGCTTTGGTTAACAATACTGGAGAAGATTTAAATAAACCTTTTGGCGCAGATTTAAATTCAGGAAGTGTTTATGCCTCTTTTTTGGTATCTGTAACAGCAGCTACTCCGTTAGTCTACTTTTTTCACCTTGGATATTATGCTAATACAACTGCACCTGTTTATACTGCTTTAAACTCTGCTTTTAGGGCGAGAACATTCATAGCGCCAGGTACTGATCCAACTACGCAATTTAAATTAGGTTTGGCATTTAATGCTTCTGCTACACAAGGAGAAACTTCAAATTTAACCATTGGCCAAACTTATCTAGTTGTTGTAAAATATAAATTTGTAACTGGTGATTTTAATGATGAAGTTAGTTTATTTGTATACTCAACAAGTGATGCAATTCCAACTACTGAGCCAGCCACACCAGCTTTAGGGCCATTTACAAATACTGTTGGTACAACTGGTGCTCCAACTGCAGATGCACCAGTATTACAAACAGTAGTTTTAAGACAAGATAATGCAACGCAAAGAATAACGGTAGATGGTATAGTTGTAAGAACAGTTTGGGATCTTGTAAATGCTGGAACAGCTCTAAGCACCAACAATTTTGAATTGTCCCCTATCCGTTTGTACCCAAATCCCGCTTTAAATGTTTTAAATGTAAATATAAACTCTAATCTTATCAATCAGACTTATACAATAATTGACAGTTTAGGCAGAGTGGTTTTAAATGGCGAACTAAATGATGTTGAAAACACTATCAATGTGGAGCAATTATCAAACGGTATTTATTACCTGAAGCTATCAGACAATAAGTCTTGTAAATTTATAAAGAAATAATTAGTTATTCCTAATTAACTTTTTTAAGCCATTCAGAAATGAGTGGCTTTTTTTTATAGATATAACTAACATTATTTGATAATACGTCTATCAAAAGAAATTGTATCTAGCTATTGATTTAATATTAAAAGCCTATAGATTTCTCTATAGGCTTTTGGTTCAACTTGTGACCGCGAAGGGATTCGAACCCCCAACCCTCAGAGCCGAAATCTGATATTCTATCCAGTTGAACTACGCAGCCATTTTTAATTTAAACTAATAATTTTTTAACTATTGTAGAAATGGTTTTCCCCTCGGCTGTTCCGCCTAGTTGCGCTGAAGCTATTCCCATTACTTTTCCCATTGCTGCAATACCTGAAGCACCCGTTTCTGCAATAATTTTAGCAATTACTGCTTCTACTTCTTCTTCGCTTAATTGCGCTGGTAAGAATTTTTCAATAACAGCAATTTGTGCTAATTCTGGTTCTGCTAAATCCATACGGTTTTGTTCCGTGAAGATTTTGGCACTGTCTTTTCTAGTTTTAACCAATTTTTGCAGCAATTTGATTTCATCGGATTCAGAGATTTCTTCTTTATTACCTGAAGCAGTTTGCGCTAACAAAATTTCCGATTTTATGGCACGAAGGGCTTCCAATGCAATCGTATCTTTTGCTCTCATTGCTGTTTTAATTTCGTCCATTAATTTTACTGATAAACTCATGAATTCTAGTATTAATTTGTTGTTTAGTTTAAGTGTTGAATCGTTAATAAAATTCTATTGTTAACGATTCGCTTTTTGCCCCAGATGGAAGTAGAAAGCTTTTATGGATAAAACGTATTTTTTATTGAGCTTAAAAAAGCGACATTAGAAGCTCTTTTTAGGTTGAAGAAAAAACCGTTTTGGATCTAAAACTTGTAACGTACAGCTGGATTAAGGCCTTGCAAATTTAAACAATATTAATTGATCTCACAACAAATTGGCGAATGACAAAATAACAACTGATTGCTTGGTTAAAATGAAAAAAATAACCCGAAAATCATATTGATTTTCGGGTTATTTTTATTTAATGATTCTTAAATTAATCTACATTGTCATGTAAAAAAGAATTATTAGTTCTCAATTGGTTGTCATTATTACTGTCAGTACCAAAAGACAACCTTGAATTAGAATTGTTCTGTTGGGGAGCAGAAAGATCGATTCCTGATCTTTTATAAGCAGGTTCTTTCTCATATTCATCCACTTTTGATGGGTTATTATGAAATTTATAATTAAATTCTTTCAACTTTCTTCTTCTCTCATCAGCAATAATTCTTGCAGATTCTTCGATTGTCATTTCCATTGGAGAAATTTCTTCCGTAAATGGATTCTGGTTTGAAGTCATTTCAACTTCTTTCACCGTGATATTTAATTCTTCTGCAATTGGTTCTTCAACTGTGGCCGCAACTGGAGTAGAATTTGCCAATTTATTTTCAACATCCATAAATTCTTCCAAAGAATATTTTACAATTCCGCTTTCGTTCAATTCGGTCATTGGTACAAATTGAACTGGCTCATTTACAAAAATATTTTTAGTATCATCTGTCAGTTGGAAAAGAATATCTTCACTATTAGGAGTTGGAGTTTCCGTTTTCGCTATTGGCAAATCGAATGAAAAAGTAATTTGTTCTTCTTGTTCAAATATTGGCTGGATTGAATTTACTTCAATCTCGTTAACTTCAGGAGCTGAAAAATAATATTCTTGATCCAATTCTGGCGCTACAATTTCGAAAGTAACTTCTAAGTTTTTCAAGAATTCTGATGTTGGAACTAGTTCCATTTCAAATGAAGAAAGTTCCACTTTAGGAGTTTCAAAAACTTCAGATGGCGCTTCCGCAACAATATCAAAATCGTCTTCGTCTTCTATTAATTCGAAAACAATTTTCTCTTCTTTTTGAGTATTTGAGGAATCAAATGTAGAAAAATCAAAGCTAGGTATTTCTTTATTATTTGATAAATCTTGAACTAGTTTTTGTTCTGCATCTAGGGTATGAATAATCTTTTTAGGCTCAGTATTTACAATATCATTTTGTTGTTCTACATTAAAACCTGTTGCAATAATAGTTACTGCAATGTCGTCACCAAGAGATTCGTCGTCGCCAACTCCCATTATTATATTAGCATTGAACCCGGCTTCTGTTTGAATATGATCATTAATTTCTCCAATTTCATCAATTGTGATTTCGCTAGTTCCAGAAACAATAAGCAGCAAAACGTTTTTAGCACCTGTTATTTTATTATCGTCTAATAAAGGAGAATCAAGTGCGGCTATAATTGCTTCTTTTGCTCTATTTTCTCCGCTTGCTACAGCAGATCCCATTATTGCTGTTCCACTATCTGATAGTACAGTTTTAGCATCTTTTAAATCGATATTTTGTGTATAGTGGTGTGTAATTACTTCCGCAATTCCTCTTGATGCTGTTGCCAACACTTCATCAGCTTTGGAGAAACCAGCTTTAAAACCTAAATTTCCATATACTTCTCTTAATTTGTTATTATTGATAACAATCAAAGAATCTACTTGTTTTCTTAATTTTTCAACCCCTAATAAAGCTTGTTCATATCTAACTTTACCTTCAAATTGGAATGGTTTTGTTACAATTCCAACGGTTAAAATTCCTCTTTCTTTCGCCAGTTGAGCAATTACTGGCGCAGCACCTGTTCCTGTTCCACCACCCATTCCTGCAGTAATGAAAACCATTTTGGTATTAGTATCTAACATTTTTTCAATCTCGCTAATACTTTCAATAGCCGATTGTTGTCCCACATCTGGATTAGCTCCAGCGCCCAAACCTTCAGTAAGAGTAACTCCTAATTGAATTTTGTTTGGCACAGCACTGTTTTCAAGAGCTTGAGAATCGGTATTACAAACGATAAAATCAACGCCTTTGATGCCTTGCTTAAACATATGGTTGATCGCGTTACTTCCGCCACCCCCAACACCGATTACTTTAATTACATTTGATTGGTTTTTTGGTAAATCAAATGATATACTTCCAAAATCTGAGTTGCTCATCATAATATTGGTTTTTAAACTTTATTAATTTCTATATTTTATCTTTTTTTACTGTTTAGAGAAAAAAGCGTATTGTATTTGTTATTCTGCGTTATCTAAAAATTCTTTTATTTTATCGACGTACTTATCAAAAAATGATTTTCTAATTTTTGCTTCCGTTGATTCATGTTTCTTTGGCAATTCGATTTCAACTTCATTTTCCACTTCCATTTCAATTTCAGACACTTCATCAATTTCCTGAACAGATTCTACTGGAGCTCGATAAACATTTACTTTCTCTGGCGCAGAAAAAGTTACTTTAACTGCACTTTGCGAGTTATTATCGATCGAGTTCATGACTAGTCCAACCGCTGTTGCATATAATGGGCTTGAAATTTCTTCGTCTGAATCACCAGCTAAATGCTCGTTAGGATAACCAATTCTCGTATCCATTCCAGTAATATATTCAACCAGTTGTTTAATATGTTTTAATTGCGCTCCGCCTCCTGTTAAAACTATTCCTGCAATTAATTTGCGTCTTGGATCTTCATGTCCGTAAGCTTTTATTTCTACATACACTTGCTCTATAATTTCCACCACACGGGCATGAATTATTTTAGACAAGTTTTTCAAAGAAATTTCTTTCGGCTCTCTTCCTCTAAGTCCCGGAATAGAAACAATTTCATTGTCTTTATTTTCTCCTGGCCAAGCCGATCCAAATTTAACTTTCAACAATTCCGCTTGTTTTTCAATTATAGAACAACCTTCTTTGATGTCGTCTGTAATAACGTTTCCTCCAAAAGGTATTACTGCAGTGTGTCGAATAATTCCATCTTTAAATATGGCTAAATCAGTAGTTCCCCCTCCAATATCAATCAAAGCTACTCCGGCTTCTTTTTCCTCCTGACTCAAAACTGCGTCTGCAGAAGCTAAAGGTTCAAGAGTTAATCCTGACAATTCGATTCCGGAACTTTGGATACATCTTCCAATATTTCTTATTGAAGAAGCTTGTCCTACAACCACATGAAAACTAGACTCTAGTCGACCTCCACACATTCCTATGGGTTCTTTTATTTCAGATTGACCATCAATTTTAAATTCTTGAGGTAAAACATGAATAATTTCTTCTCCTGGCAACATCGCTAATTTATGAACTTGATTAATTAGCAAATCAATATCTTTATCTCCAATTACCTCTTCAGCATTACTTCTACTGATATAATCGCTATGTTGAATACTTCGTATATGCTGACCGGCAATACCTACTACAACATCTTTTATTTTGTACCCTGAATTTGCTTCAGCATCTTTTACTGCAAGTTGAATCGATTGGATAGTTTGTGTAATATTATCTACAACGCCTCTTTTCACACCAAGACTTTTGGATTTTCCAACTCCTAGAATTTCTAATTTTCCGTATTCATTTTTTTTTCCAATCATTGCGACAATTTTGGTTGTCCCAATATCTAATCCAACTGCAATGTTCTCTTTTTCCATAACCTATTTTTTTGTACAAACAACTTGCTGAGTAAACCTAAGATTTATCATTTTATATTTTACTAACGAACTATCTGCTTCCGCTTTTTGAAAAAATGCCTTATAATTTTTGAATTTTGACTCCACATTTATAGTTCTGCCAAAATCTATTTTATAATTATAATTTCTATTGGACATTATTATCGCTCCAGTTGGCAAAATTTCCAATCCAATTATGTTTTTTTTCAAAAAATCATCGTCATAAATAAAACGAAATAATTTGTTTAATTCCTTACTATTTTTATCATTGATTTCACCTGAAACTAACGGAACTCTCGCTGTAAAATTTTCTGATAAAGGCATTTTATTACCCTGATAATCAAAATAAAAGGATTCATTTTCGTCAAAAACCCTTGCTACTGGCGACTTCTGTTTTACATAAGCTTTTATCACTCCATCGATACTTATAAACACTTCTGATTTTTCAATCATGTTATAATTGTCAAGAGAATTTTCCAATTTGTTCAAATCTACCGCAACTTTTTGAGGTTTTTGCACACTCTGTTTTTTTTCTATTAACAATTTATTAACCGTTTCGTGAGTCATAAAAAGTTCATCATTTCCGATAAAAATTACCTCCGATTTTACAATTTTTCGTTCGGAATTTCGTTTCGCCGAAAAAGAAAATAGAAAAATAACTACAACGATCATCAAAATCAATCTTGCATTTATCCAAATTATATTTCTTGTCTCTTTTTCCATTTTATTTTTTAAAAATCTATTAATCTAGTATCTAATTTTATTGCTTTTTATTTTGTAAAGCTATTTTTATTGTCGGCACTAATTCACCAATATCTCCGGCGCCAATTGTTACAATTATTTTTGCTTCACTTTTTAAAATTTCAGAAATTAAATCTATTTTTGAAACTAATTTCTTGTGATTATTCGTCATTTTATCTAAAAGCCAACTCGATGTAATTCCCTCAATTGGTAATTCTCTAGCAGGGTAAATATCTAATAATACTACTTCATCAAATTTAGATAGGCTTTTTGCAAATCCATCAGCAAAATCTTTTGTTCTACTATAAAGATGAGGTTGAAAAACGGTTAATACTTTTTGGTTCGGATACAATTCAGAAACAGCTTGAAAAACAGCATCAATTTCTGTTGGATGGTGAGCATAATCATCAATGTAAACTAAATTCGATTCTTTTATTTGATAGGAAAATCTTCTTTTTATTCCTTTAAATGATTTCAAAGCAGTAGCAATATCCTCGTTAGATGTGCCAAATGTTTTTGCCATTGCCAACGCCATCAAAGCATTAGTTAAATTGTGTTTTCCGGGCAATCCAAATTGTAAATTAGGAATTAATTCCGTTGGCGTTTGCACATCAAATACATAATTTCCATTTTCAATTCGAACATTAGTGGCTTTGTAATCGGCATTTTCATTTACGGCTACCGTTACCCCTTCAAGATCTAAGTTTTTGGTAATAAAAAGTTGACTTTTATCTGTAATTTTATTTGCAAATTCTAAAAACGAAGCTTCAATTGCCGAGCTATCACCATAAATATCCAAATGATCAGCATCCATTGAAGTTACACATGCAATATTAGGATACAAATGCAAGAAAGAACGATCAAATTCATCTGCTTCAACCACGGTTATTGTTTTTCCGGTTCCTATTAAATTTGAATTATAATTCTCTACAATTCCGCCTAAAAACGAAGTTACATCGACACCACTTTGATACAATATATGACCTAATATACTTGATGTAGTTGTTTTTCCATGAGTTCCAGCCACTGCAAAACAAAAAGTATCTTTAGTAATTAAACCTAAAACTTCCGCTCTTTTTTTAACGACAAATTCTCTTTCTAAAAAATAATTCCATTGTGAATGAGTTGTTGGTATAGCAGGTGTAATTACAACTAATGTATTTTCAATATAATAATCCGTTGGAATAAGATTAATTTCATCTTTGAAATGAATATCAATTCCACTTTCAATTAATGCATTTGTAAGTTCTGTTTCTGTTTTATCATATCCAGATACATTTTTACCGATGGACTTGAAATAGCGTGCTAAGGCACTCATTCCGATTCCTCCGATTCCTATGAAATAGATGTTATGTATTTGGTTTAAGTTCACTTTATTGGATTATAGTTACTTTATTAGTTTCACAATTTCATCAACAATATCTTTGGTAGCATTTATTTTAGCTAACTTTTTTATATTATCTGAAAGTTGCTTTTGCAAATTTTCATTTATTACTAAATCACTAAAAACAGAATTAAAATTTTCCTCCAATTCACTTTCTTTAATCATCAACGCCCCTTTACTATCTACTATCGATTTCGCGTTTTTAGTTTGATGGTCTTCAGCAACATTCGGTGAAGGAATAAAAATTACAGGTTTTCCAACAATACTTAGTTCAGAAACCGAAGATGCACCTGCTCTAGAAATCACAAAATCAGCCGCCGCATAAACCAAATCCATACGATCCAAAAAGGCGAAAACCTGAATAGAGTTGGAATTGTATTTTTTATATTCATTAAAATAAAATTTTCCGCATTGCCAGATAATCTGAACATTTTGTGAAGCAAAAAAATCGAGTTCTTTTTCAATTAATTGGTTCACTCTTCGAGCACCTAAACTCCCACCTAAAATTAGAAGTGTTTTCTTGGAGGGATCCAAATTGAAAAATTTAATAGCCTCCTCTCTCTTGCTATCGATAGCTGTCAAATCTTGACGAACTGGATTTCCGGTTAGAATCATCTTTTTATTAGGGAAAAATCGCTCTAAATTTTCGTAAGCTACACAAATTTTATTGGCTTTATTACTCAATAATTTATTGGTAATTCCTGGATAAGAATTTTGCTCTTGAATTAACGTTGGTATATTTAATAAATTCGCCATTTGCAATAATGGTCCCGAAGCAAATCCTCCAGTTCCTATAACCACATCGGGATTAAAACTCTTAATTATAGCTCTTGATTTTAATAAACTAATAATTAATTTTACTGGAAATAGTATATTTTGTAAAGTTAATTTTCTTTGCAAACCCGCGATCCAAAGTCCTTTGATCGCATAACCGGCTTGAGGGACTTTTTGCATTTCCATTTTATCCTGAGCGCCAACAAATAAAAATTCTGCATTTGGAAATCGTGATTTTAATTCATTTGCAATAGCAATTGCAGGGTAAATATGCCCCCCAGTTCCGCCACCGCTAATTATGAATTTATAATTTTCCATTTTATATTTTATTTCTATTTCAAAACGGGTTCCAAAGGATTTTCCGAAGCATCTTCTATAGAATAATTATCGTTTTGTTCCAATTCATCTTTTTCAGAAGCATTTTCTTTTTCGATTTGATCGTCAATTAATTTTTGTAATATCTGTTCTCTTTTTTCAGCTTCACTTTGCTCTTGAGCAATTTCTTCTTCTTTTTTGGTTACGCCAATAATAATTCCAAGAGACACACAAGTCATCCAAATAGAACTTCCTCCACTGCTAATTAATGGCAATGTTTGTCCTGTAACTGGTAATAATTCAACGGCAACACCCATGTTAATTAGTGCTTGAAATATCATAGGAAAACCGAGGCCGACGACCACTAATTTCCCAAATAGCGTATTTGCTTTATGTGCAGCTACAATAAATCTGAAGAAAAGTAGTAAATACAAACTAAGAACTAAAAGCCCTCCTATTAAACCATATTCTTCTACTATAATTGCAAAAATAAAGTCAGAAGACGATTGAGGAAGCACATTTTTCTGTACGCTTTTGCCAGGTCCTAAACCGTAAATTCCCCCTGATGCAATTGCTATTTTAGCATTTTTTATTTGGTAATCGTCTTCCCCCGGTTTATTAGAAGTGTAGTTTTCAATTCGGCTTGTCCAGGTTCCAACTCTATTGAAAAATTTAGAATCAGGAAATGCTTTTGATAATATTACAAAAAACATTAGAAATACAACTCCTGAACCAATAATTATTCCGATGTATTTTAATGGATAATTTCCTACAAAAGTCAGCATAATAACCATTGCAAAAATCAACGCCGTTGTAGAAAAATTGGCAGGTAAAATAAACCCTAATGTAATAAATACCGGAATCCATAAATCAATAAAAGAGGACTTGAAAGATACTTTTTCCTCGGATTTTCTAGAAAGATATCTTGCTACAAATATCATTAAAACTACGGATGCAAATGTTGAAGTTTGAAAAGTAATTCCAATGAACGGTACCTTAATCCAGCGACTTGCATTTGCTCCAGCAATAACGGTTCCTTTGATCAAAGTATAAGCCAATAGTACCCAAACGATAGGTAACGCAATTTTTGAAATAGGTCTGAAATAATGATAGGGTATTTTGTGTACTCCATAAATAATTAGAAATCCCATAAAAATATGAGCCAAATGGGTTAGAAGATAACTTATTGTATTTCCATCACCGTCATTCATGTAAGCCAAATTACTACTCGCACTAAAAACAGGCATAAATGAAAATAAAGCCAATAGAGCCACGAATGTCCATATCACTTTATCTCCTTTTAAATTGTTTATTAATTCTTTCATATTTGAGCTTTTGTTTTAAGCTTTTTTACAAATGCTGTACTGCATTTTTAAATTGATTTCCTCTATCCTCATAGTTTTCAAATAAGTCAAAACTTGCGCAAGCTGGTGATAAAAGCACTGTATCTCCTTTTTCTGCTAATCTTTGAGCCATAGTAACGGCATCTCTCATATTGGTAACTTCTATCATCATATCTACAATATTTCCGAATGAATCAATAATTTTCTTATTGTCTACACCAAGACATACTATAGCTTTCACTTTTTCATGAACCAAAGACATTAATTCGGAATAATCATTTCCTTTATCAACCCCACCAACAATCCAAACTGTTGGCGAATTCATACTGTCCAAAGCAAAAAAAGTAGCGTTTACATTGGTAGCTTTAGAATCGTTGATATATTGTACATTTTGAATTTTTAGTACTTTTTCCAAACGATGTTCTACCCCTTGAAAATTAGACAAACTTTCACGTATGGTTTGTTTACGAATTTGCATTAATTTTGCAACAGAAGTTGCTGCCATAGCGTTCTTCATGTTGTGTTTTCCTTCTAGTGCAATGTACTGTGTTTCCATTACAAACTCTTCTTCGTTGATGTTGATTTCCATAGTATTATCTTTTAAAAATGCTCCATTTTCAACTATTTTTGAAATTGAAAAAGGAATTAATTGTGCTTTTGTTTTATTTTTTTTAAACCAATTGGTCATTGCTTCATCATCTGCATCGTAAATCAAATAATCGCTTTCAATTTGATTCATTGTTATTCTAAATTTTGAAGCGATGTAATTTTCATAATTATATTCATAACGATCCAAATGATCGGGGCTAATATTGGTGATAATTGCAATATTCGGCTTGTAATTTATAATGCCATCTAATTGAAAACTACTTAATTCTAAAACATAGACATCGTAATTATCTTCGGCTACTTGCCAAGCAAAGCTTTTTCCAATATTCCCACCCAAGCCAACATTTAGTCCTGCCGATTTTAGCAAATGATAGGTTAACATTGTAGTAGTAGTTTTTCCATTACTACCTGTTATACCAATCGTTTTCGCTTTTGTAAAAGGCGCTGCAAACTCAATTTCCGAGATTACTGGAATCTTCTTTTCAATAAGCAATTTTACAATCGGCGCTTTATCGGGAATTCCCGGGCTTTTCATTACCAAATCGGCATTAAGAATTGCTTCTTCTGAATGCTTTTCTTCTTCCCAAATTATTTCGTATTGATTAAGAACGTCCTTATAAATTTGTTTTATTTTTCCATAATCAGAAACAAAAACATCATATCCTTCTTTCTTTCCTAGAATTGCGGTTCCAACCCCGCTTTCGCCACCGCCAAGTATGACTAATCTCATATTATCTTAATTTCAATGTTACAATTGAAACTATTGCCAATAATATTCCTACAATCCAAAATCGGGTAACTATTTTGCTTTCGTGATACCCTTTTTTTTGATAGTGATGATGAAGTGGTGACATTAAAAATATTCTTCGGCCTTCACCAAAACGTTTTTTAGTATATTTGAAATAAGCAACCTGCAGTACTACTGAAAAATTCTCTGCTAAGAAAATACCACACACCAAAGGAATAAGCATTTCTTTACGAACCGAAATTGCCAAAACAGCAATTATTCCTCCAATAGTTAAACTACCTGTATCACCCATAAAAACTGATGCTGGATAAGAATTATACCATAAAAATCCAACCAATGCTCCAATAAAAGCGGCAATGAAAACGGTCATTTCCCCAGAATCTGGGATGTACATAATGTTCAAATAATTTGAAAAAACGATATTACCCGACACAAAAGTGAATATTGCCAATGCGAGTACTGAAATAGCGGATGTTCCTGCAGCTAATCCATCAATTCCATCGGTTAAATTGGCTCCGTTTGAAACTGCAGTTATAATAAAAATAACAAAAGGGATAAAAATTAACCACGACCATTTTTCGTATCCATCCCCTGTCCATGCAAGTATCTCCGCGTAATCAAATTCATTATTTTTAAAAAATGGAATTGTTGTAGCGGTAGATTTTTCTTCAAGTGGTGCTTGTTGAATCACGTTTTCGGTTTGCACCATAGGTGCTTTTAAATTGGAATCATTTCTAACGGTAACATCTGGATGTAAATACAATACAGAACCAACAATGATTCCTAATCCAACTTGACCAAAAACCTTAAAAATACCTTTAAGTCCTTCTTTATCTTTTTTGAAAATTTTAATATAATCATCAATGAAACCTATTGTTCCCATCCAAATTGTAGTAACAATTAATAGTATGATGTAGATATTATTTAATTTTGTAAGTAATAAAACTGGTATTAAAGTGGCAATAATAATTATTAAACCTCCCATTGTTGGAGTTCCCGCTTTTTGAGATTGCCCCTCAAGGCCAAGTTCTCGAACTGTTTCTCCTACTTGTTGATTTCTTAAGAAATTAATGATTCTTTTACCAAAAATGGTCGAAATCAATAATGATAAAATCAATGCCAAAGCTGATCTAAAAGTAATATATTGAAAAACTCCAGTTCCGGGGATATTTAAGGCTTTGTTTAGGTATTCAAATAAATAGTATAACATATTCTAAATTTTATTTGTTCAATTGATCTAACATTTCTTTTACAATTTTCATATCGTCAAAATCATAGCGTACCCCATTAATTTCTTGATAGGTTTCATGACCTTTACCGGCAATTAGGATAATGTCATTGGTTTGTGCCAATTGACAAGCTGCTTTAATTGCCTGTTTTCTATCAATTATAGAAACTGTTTTTTTATAATTTTGAGGAGCAACTCCACGTTCCATTTCTTCAATAATTGTTTCGGGATTCTCGGTTCTTGGATTATCGGATGTTATAATTATTTTGTCACTTAAATCGGAAGCAATACCAGCCATCAAGGGTCTTTTTGTTTTATCTCTGTCGCCTCCGCAACCCACAACGGTAATTAATTGTTCGTTTTTTGTTCGAATATCGCTAATGGTTTTTAGTACGTTTTCTAAAGCATCTGGTGTGTGTGCATAATCAACAATTGCAGTAATTTTACCGTTAGAAATTATGTATTGAAATCTGCCCGAAACACTTTCTAACTCTGATAATAATCTAAGTACTTCCAATGATTCCATACCTAATTCAACAGCTGTTCCATATATAGCGAGTAAATTATAGGCATTAAAAGTTCCTATTAATCGAACCCAAACTTCATTGTCATTAATTTTAAGTAATAATCCAGACAACTGATTTTCTAAAATTTGTGCTTTATAATCAGCAAAAGTTTTTAGAGCGTATGACCGTTTTTTTGCCGCTGTATTTTGCATCATTACCGAACCGTTTTTATCATCAATATTGGACAATACGAAAGCAGTTTTTGGCAAATAATCGAAAAATGATTTTTTAACATCTCTATATTCTGAAAATGAAGAGTGATAGTCTAAATGATCGTGTGACAAATTGGTAAAAACGCCAGCAGTAAAATGCAATCCTTCTGTTCTTTTTTGATGAATTCCATGCGAACTCACTTCCATAAAACAATATTCAACTCCAGCACTTACCATTTCATTTAAATAATAATTTATTGAAATAGAATCTGGCGTGGTATGGGTTGCCTTATATTCATTTTTATCAACAACAATTTTAACTGTTGAAAGCAATCCCGTTTTATTTCCTGCTTTTTGAAATAATTGGAACAATAAGGATGCAATGGTAGTTTTACCGTTGGTGCCTGTAATTCCGATTAATTTTAGTTTTTGAGAAGGATTATCAAAATAATTTGCTGCCATAAAGGCCATTGCTTTATTGGTATCGTTGACTTTTATGTAAGTAATAACTTGAACAATGATTTTAGGAAATTCATCGCAAATAATTGCAATAGCGCCTTTATTTATTGCTGTTTCTATAAACTCATGGCCATCAGAAATTGTTCCTCGAATAGCAATAAAGACATCGTTCTCAGTAACTTTCCGAGAATCAAATTCCATTTTTTCAATAGCAAGATCCGTAGTTCCCTGAACGGACTCAATTGCTACTTTCCAAAGTATCTCTTTTAGATTAATCACGATAATTCTAATGTTATAATAGTATTGCTATTTATAGTTTCGCCTGGGTTTAATGACTGTTTTATTACTTTTCCAACTCCAATTACTCTTACTTTAACTTTTAAATTCCCTAATAAAGCCACTGCATCCATTCCAGACATTCCCTTTAAATTCGGAATTACATCCTTTTTATCTAGTGACTTTTTATAATAAACAGAGTAATCTTTTTCTTGATTAGAATTTTTTAATTCCAAATTCTTAACTTCATTCTTTGTGGGTGAATCGGTAAATATTTTTTGAGCAATTCTTTTAAATACTGGTCCAGCGACATCTGCACCATAATAATTATTATTTGAAGAATCTGGATCGTGAACTACAACTATACAAGAATATTTAGGAATGTCAGCTGGAAAATAACCTACAAATGAGGATATATAGTGTTTGTCTGCCCCACCATTTGTTCCATAGTTAGCCTGAGCAGTTCCTGTTTTTCCAGCCATAGAAAAATCCTTTGTATATAATTTTGATGCGGTTCCTCTTTTTACAACATTTTCCAAAACAGCCTTCAATTTCAAAATTGTTTCTTGTGAGCATATTTTAGGGTTCATTACCTTTTTATCGAATTTTTTTACTGTTCTATTCCATTCTTTAATTTCTGAGACAAATTGTGGTTTTACCATTTCTCCATTATTAGCAACAGCATTATAATAGGTTAAGGTTTGAAGAGGGGTTATCGAAACTCCATAACCAAAAGCCATCCAAGGAAGTGAAATATTAGACCAGGTTTTATCAGTTGGTTGAGGTATGTATGGCTCACCTTCACCTTGAAACGGTAATCCTAACTTAGAATTTAAACCATAGGCATTGAGGTGATTTACAAATTTTGAAGGTTGATTTTTATAATTATTATAAACCGCTTGAACCATTACAGTATTAGATGATTTTTCAAAACCTTTAGCCAATGAAATAGATCCATATCCTCCTTCATGAGAATCAACTACTTTATTTCCAAAATAAGTAATTACACCACCATTAGTATTGAATACGGCACTTGTATCTACTTTTTTATCTTCAAGTAGCGTCATCAAGTCGGCTAATTTATATGTAGAACCAGGTTCGTGGGATTCTGCTATGGCATAGTTAGTAGTTTCAGCGTAGGTATTATCAGCGATTTTTCCTAAATTAGAAATTGCTTTAACATATCCTGTTTTGGTTTCCATAACCACAACACACCCGTGATCTGCTTTGTACTTTATTAATTGATCCATTAATGCATGATGTGCAATATCTTGAATATAAACATCAAGTGTTGAAATAATATCATAGCCATCTTGAGGCTCTACTTCGTTCACATCACGAATAGGTTTCCACTGTCCTTTAGCTATTTTCTGCTTAAGTACTTTACCGTCTTTTCCATTTAAATATTTCCTAAACGCCCACTCAATTCCTTTTCCATCAGGCAATCCTTCAGGTGTAATTCTTTCATAACCAATGGTTCGCGAAGCAATTTCACCTATTGGATGTTTTCTAACTACCTTTTGTTCTACAATAATTCCACCTCTATAAATTCCTAGTTTGAAAAGTGGAAATTGTTTGATTTTCATGTATTCAGTGTAACTTAAGTCTCTAGCTAATAAATAAAATCTATTACCACTTGTTCTTGCCCTGGTAAGTTCTAATTGGAAATAATTACTAGGTTTGTTGAATAATAATGCTAAAGAATCCGATAATGGTTTTATGTTTTTTTGAAAATCATTAACATTTGGTGCAATAGCATCAAAACGAATATTGTAATTTGGTATTGAGGTGGCCAATAAACTGCCGTCAGCAGAATATATATTTCCTTTATTAGCAGGTATAATAAAGTTTTTAATCGAATGTTTGTTAGCTAATTTTCGTAAAGAGTCTCCTTGTACCCATTGGATATTAGTTATTTTTAGTACAATTGCAACCGCCATAAAAAAGATTACAACTGCAACAATATAAATTCTTAAGGTGCTATTTTTATTATCTTCTACCATAGATTTTTAAAAAATCCTTTATCTTCTTTTTTCTTTACTATTACTTTAACCGGCGGAACAGATGCGGGTAAAATCCCTTTTTCAGCCATTTTTTGAGTTACCGTCGATTCCATTCTTAATTTCATCAATTCTGATCTTCGATCTACAAATTCTGAACGCAACTCTTTTACTTCTCCTGTTAATTGAATAATTTTAAATACTTTTTGATCTACATTATTATTATTTGCAATCATAATAATTGCTAGTAAAATCAGAAATACTATGAAACGCCAATTTTTAGCCGCATTCGCTTCTTCATTTATTAAAAACCTTGCCTTTAGTATACTGTAAACTCCGTTTTTCATTATTTTACTTCTTTTCTGCAATTCTCAATTTTGCGCTGCGAGCTCTATTGTTACTCTTAATTTCATTAAAATCAGGAACAATTAATTTTCCAATTAGATTAAATGGGACAGAAAAATTTCCAAAGAAGTCCCTTTCTGGCTCCCCTTCAAAAATTCCGTTTTTCATGATTCTTTTTACTAATCTATCTTCTAGTGAATGGTAAGATATAACACTTAATCTTCCCCCTGGTTTCAATATTTCAAGTGATTGTTCTAAAAAATCTTTTAAAACTTCCATTTCTTGATTGACCTCTATTCGAATAGCTTGATACATTTGAGCTAATATTTTGTGACTTTTATGAGCTTGTAAAAAACGTCCTAAAACCACTTTTAGTTGTTCTGTGTTTTTTATAGGTTCATACTCGCGAGCCTCAATAATTACTCGAGCTATTACTGGAGCATTCTTTAATTCTCCATAATCAAGAAACACTCTTCTTAAATTAATTTCATCATAATCATTAACTACTTTATAAGCGTTTAAGTCCTGTTTTTGACTCATCCTCATGTCCAGTTCCCCTTCAAAACGAGTCGAAAAACCGCGTTCAGCAACATCAAATTGGTGAGATGAAACTCCTAAATCAGCTAAAATTCCATCAACGTTTTTTACATTATGAAATCGTAAAAATCTTTTTATGAATCGAAAATTCTCATTTATCAAAACAAATCGCTCATCATCAATTGAATTCGCAAGCGCATCTTCGTCTTGATCGAATGCATACAATCTGCCATTAGGACCTAACCTATTCAAGATTTCTTTAGAATGACCTCCTCCTCCAAAAGTCACATCTACATATATTCCATCAGGCTTAATATCAAGTCCGTCTACCGATTCTTTTAATAAAACAGGATTATGATATTCCATTTTCATCATCATTTACATTACCCATTACCTCTTCTGCTAAATCTGCAAAGTCAACTTCATCGTTAGAAATAAAATTTTCATACAAATCTTTATCCCAAATTTCAACTATATTAACTGCTGAAGAAAGCACCAAATCTTTGGAAATTGATGCAAAGGCAACCAAATCTTTAGGCACTAACAATCTACCTAAAGTGTCTATTTCTACTACTTTAACACCAGCAGTAAAACGACGAATAAAATCATTATTCTTTTTTACAAATCGGTTCAACTTGTTGATTTTATTCATCATCAAGTTCCATTCTGCCATTGGATACAATTCTAAACAAGGTTGAAAAACAGAACGCTTCAAGACAAAGCCATCAAGAAGTGCGGCTGACAATTGCTTTTTCAAAGGCGCAGGTAAAAGCAACCTTCCTTTAGCATCAACTTTGCATTCATATGTTCCAATAATTGAATTCAATTTTACTTGTTTTTAAATGATACTGACAAAAATAAATAAAAATTCCCACAATTTACCACAAAATACCACTTTGTTAATAAGTTTTCCCACTTCTTATAAAAATCGAGCAATAAAAGTGTCTTTTTTTTATAACTAACTAAATTACAAGTCTTTAAAAATCTACTATATAATGTTGAAATCACGTAATAATATAGGTTTGAGAAGAATTAATATTGATTTTATATTTTGAAAACTAAAATTTAACTTTCAAGTGATTCTGGAAATAATAATTTTGAATTAGATACATTTTTGATTTTATATTCAAAAAATAATACATATAAATACTTATATTTGTCAAAATTGAAAAGCAATATAACAGATGGGACAAGTCTTAAAAAAAGAAGGTCGTTATACTTATTTTGAAGCTGGCGAAGGAACTCCAATAATCGTTTTACACGGATTAATGGGCGGATTAAGCAACTTTGAGTCTGCAGGCGCGTTTTTTTCTAAAAAGGGCTATAAAATTATTATACCTGAATTACCTATTTATACTCAAAGTTTATTAAGAACAAACGTGAAAGCTTTTGCAAAATATGTAAAAGATTTTATAATATTTAAAGGTTTTGATAGAGTAATTTTAATGGGAAATTCTTTAGGAGGTCATATTGCTTTATACCATGCAAAAATGTATCCGGAAAAAATGTTAGGTTTAGTAATTACAGGAAGTTCAGGGCTTTATGAAAATGCAATGGGTGACAGTTATCCTAGACGTGGTGATTACGAATACATTCAAAAGAAAGCTGAAGCTGTATTTTACGATCCTAAAATTGCCACTAAAGAAATAGTTGACGAAGTTTTTAGCATGGCTAATGACAGAATCAAATTGATAAAAACACTAACTATCGCAAAAAGTGCAATTCGCCATAATATGGCTAAAGATTTACCTAAAATGCATATTCCAACCTGTATTATTTGGGGTAAAAACGATACTGTAACACCGCCAGAAGTTGCACTTGAATTTAATAAGCTATTACCGAATTCTACTTTATATTGGATTGATAAATGTGGTCATGCCGCCATGATGGAACGACCAGACGAATTCAACGAAATTATGCTTGAATGGTTAAAAAAAGTTAATTTATAAAATAATTTTCACCAAATAATTTCAAAAATTGTTTGGTGTTTTTTTAAACTACCTTTGCAAAAAATCAATATTGATTATGAAAATAAATACCGCCGAATTTATTATAAGCAATTCAGAAGTGGATAAATGTCCGAAAGACTTTTTACCAGAATATGCCTTTATTGGTCGGTCAAATGTTGGAAAATCTTCGTTAATTAATATGCTAACCAATCATAAAAATTTAGCAAAAACATCGGGAAGACCAGGGAAAACTCAATTAATTAATCATTTTTTGATTAATAATAAT
Organism: Chitinophaga pinensis; assembly: GCA_943324545.2. Taxonomy (GTDB): domain Bacteria; phylum Bacteroidota; class Bacteroidia; order Flavobacteriales; family Flavobacteriaceae; genus Flavobacterium. The sequence goes on along the minus strand of CALPMA020000003.1, from coordinate 10,894 downwards.
TGGTTTCTTGTTGATTTACCAGGTTACGGCTATGCTAAAGTTTCCAAAAAAACTAAATCGATATTCCAACAATTTATAACTGATTATTTTGAAACTCGAGAACAACTTGTTTGTGCTTTTGTTTTAATTGATATTCGTCACGATGCCCAAAATATTGACATTGAATTTATGTCTTACATGGGAGAGAGTGAAATTCCATTTTGTATCATTTTCACAAAAGCAGATAAAATAAGTAAAGTGAAAATAAATTCACATATAGCTGCTTACAAAAAACAGATGATTGCCAATAATTGGGCTGAAATGCCACATTTCTTTGTAACCTCAGCAACTGAAATGACTGGAAAAATGGAATTATTAGAATATATAGACGAAGTAAATCAAGAAGTTTATAAAAATAATAGTCAGTTTTAGAAACAACGATTACTTTAATAATTCCAACTTTTCAGCAAAATAATCACAGAAATCTTTCATCGTTTCCGACATTTTTTCATCGCCAGTAGCACGAAGGTAAGTGTCAGACATGGCGACCAAAGTTTGATGAAAAAAGAGCTTCATTTCATCAACTGGCATATCTTTAGTCCATAAATCTATCCTTAGAGATTCTTTAGTTTTACTATCCCATATAGCTAACATAATTGCTTTAGCTTCTTCATAATTTACGCCACCGTCTTGCGCAGACCAATTTAATTTTTCAGGTACTTTATTTTCATCTAAATCAATAATAAATTTAATTTCAGAAGTTGATTTTGCCATTATTTTTTAGGTTTGTATTTTGAATTTTGGAATATTTTAATCGGATCCATTTGCAATAATTGCTGCAAATTTAAATCATTATTTTTCATAAAGGAACGAACTATTTGCCATCCTACCCAAGTTCCTACTCTACCAGGCGATTCGTTATCAATTTCAAGATAAAACTTTGAAAAAGGTGCGGTGTCAATAAAACGATTTGGCAATTTTGAATCGGTGCTGTAAAGTAATTGTTCTTGCATAAAATATCGCCACATATAACTCTCATTTTCTTGACACCAGGTTATTTGTTCTGGGGTGTATCCAATTTTTTCAGAATCGGAAATTTCTGGTAACAAAACATCTTTTAAATAAAGTTGTTTGCCAGAATATATCATTTGTGAGAGGAAATTTCTATTGCTACCAAATGGGATTTTGGTTAACGAAAAGCTGGAAACTATGTCGGGAATAATTTGGTTTTGTTCAAAATTTTGCTTTAAATATTCTGGAAATTCATAGAATTTATGGTTTTTACCTAAATATAAATCAAGAGAAATAAGCACTAAACTATCGGTATATATGGCTTTGTTCTGATAATCCATTTCAGAAATAAGTGTAACTACTTTTGGCGTTTTGGTATTTGGAAAATAGTATTTAATGTGTTGAAAAAGCGATTCTAAATCGGAATTTACTTTGTCAAAATTAGAATACTTTTTTTGGACCTCTGAATATAATTCTCTGTAAAGTGGATTTTTAATTTTATTAACCCAAACTGAATCTGGTGTTTCGGCAGGAAAAAAATAAGGATATTTATTTTTGACCTTTTGGAGATTTTCCACTGGAGATTCATAGAAAATTTTATCAAATCGTTCTACTTTTATAGTAACAGGAATTTCTTCAACTTCTTTTTCGATTTTATTTTTTTTATCGCAAGAAGATAAAAGCACCAATAACGAGAACAGAGACAACCATTTTTTCATAGTATTTATTTTTTAGCCCTGAATGAAGTGTAAATCCTTTTTTTGAGGCACGAAAAAAAAGATTGCAACGGAAAGCAGGAAATAGCTCTAAATAATTATTATTTTTGCAAATATACATTGCAGATCCATAATTAATAACAAAAAATGTCTAAAAAAAGTACAATTCAAGTTGAAAAAGTGAGCCAACATATTGTTAATTGGTTAAAAGAGTATGCAATTGATTCAAAAACCAATGGCTTTGTGATAGGTATTTCGGGCGGAGTAGATTCGGCAGTAACTTCTACATTGTGTGCTCAAACGGGATTGCCAACTTTGTGTGTTGAAATGCCGATTCATCAAAATGAAAGTCACGTAAATAGGGGAAAAGAACATATAGAGCAGCTGAAAAATAGATTTTCAAATGTTCAAAGTGCTATCACCAATTTGACTTCGGTTTTTGACGATTTTGTGAAATTAGTTCCAACTGGAGAGAATGAAAATAAAAAACAGCTTGCTTTAGCAAACACCAGAGCGAGACTGAGAATGACCACTTTGTATTATCACGCAGGGATTAATGGCTTTTTAGTTGCTGGAACTGGAAATAAAGTAGAAGATTTTGGAGTTGGTTTTTATACAAAATATGGTGATGGGGGAGTTGATTTAAGTCCGATTGCCAATTTAATGAAGTCGGATGTTTTTGCCTTGGGTCATTATTTACAAATTCCAAATTCTATATTGATTGCAGCACCTTCAGACGGGCTTTTTGGCGATGCAAGAACCGATGAAGAACAACTTGGCGCTAGTTACGATGAACTAGAATGGGCTATGAATGAGGATAATAATGATAAAACCGCAGCTGATTTTTCAGGCAGAAAACAAGAAGCGTTTTCAATATATAAAAGATTAAATACGGCAAATCAGCACAAAATGAATCCAATTCCGGTGTGCTTGATTCCGAAAGAGTTTAAATAGACTACTTTAGCATGATGATAAAATGGTTAAATAATTTATTAAATAGAGAAAAAACATCGGACAAATTAGTTGATATGAATAAGTTTTTAATAGTTGGTCTTGGAAATATTGGCGCTGAATATGTCAATACTAGGCACAATATAGGTTTTAAAGTACTCGATTTTATTGCAAATAAAGAAGATGCACGTTTTGATAATTTGAAATTAGGGGCGGTTGCAGAAATAAAAATTAAAGGAAAAACTTTCATCCTGTTAAAGCCAAATACCTATATGAATTTGAGTGGGAAGGCTGTACAATATTGGATGGATAAAGAAAAAATTTCTTTGGACAGGGTTTTAATAATTACTGACGATTTGAATTTGCCTTTTGGCACCATTAGAATTAGATCCAAGGGAAGTGATGGCGGACATAATGGATTGAAAAATACTACCCAAGTTTTAAATACTCAAGAATATGCCCGATTTAGATTTGGAATTAGCGATGCCTTTAAAAAAGGAAAACAGGTTGATTATGTTTTAGCAAATTGGGATGACGATGAAAAAATAAAGCTTCCAGAGCGACTAGAAATAGCGTCTGAAATTATAAAATCATTTGGCTTAGCTGGTTTAGAAATTACGATGACATCCTATAATGGCAAGTAACAATATTTGGAAAAGAATTTGTTAAAATCTTTTAATTTTGTTAAACTTTGTACTTTTTATATAAAAACGCTACCTTTACAAAAATTTTATTAATGCTAAAAAATTACTTTTATATTGCTTTAACAGCATTTCTACTAAGTTCTTATACCGCTAAAGCGCAAGATAGTAAGATGCAAGCTAGAAATCAAGAAACTTCAATTGAAGGCTTGAATTTCTATCCAAACCCTGTAAGCAATGGTAAAATTTACATTACATCCAAATTATCCTTAGACAAAGAAATCACCATTTTTGATGTTTTAGGAAAAAAAGTCCTTCAAACAATATTAAACTCCAGAGAGTTAAATATTTCTGTATTATCTCCAGGTGTTTATATCATCAAAATCAAAGAAGGAGAAGCTACTGCAACTAGAAAACTTATAGTCAAATAGTTATCTTAATTTACCCATTTATTATTTAATGTAATATTTACATTGTATATGATATTAATGTTCAGATTACCTCTTATCTTTGTGTACTATTTTAAATTAAATTAAAAATTATGAAAAAAATTTACTTATTTACTTCAATCTTTTTTCTTTTTATTGGATTCACCTCTAATGCGCAAGTCGTAATTAGCCAAGTATATGGCGGAGGAGGTAATGTTGGAGCTACATATTCCCACGATTTTATTGAATTGTTTAACAGAGGGACTGCTCCGCAGAATTTAACAGGGTGGTCTGTACAATATACGTCAGCTACTGGTACTGCTTGGACTTCCAAAACAGATCTTCCAAATGTTACACTTCAACCGGGTCAGTACTATTTGATACAAGAAGCTACAAATGCCGCTGTTGGAATTGCTTTACCAACCCCAGATTTAAATGGGATAAGTTCTTCGAGTACTCCTGCAACAGGAATTGCAATAAGTGGATCTACTGGAAAAGTAGTTTTAGCTAATTCAACTACTTTTGTTACTGGTGCAAATCCAGTTGATTCTCAAGTAGTAGATAAAGTTGGTTTTGGAACTACACCAACAGGTTACGAAGGAACCGGTCCAACCGGTGCAGTAATTTCTGCTACTACTTCAGCATTAAGACTTAATAATGGTTGTACAGATTCTAATAATAACCCAACTGATTTCATCGTTGCTACTCCAACTCCAAGAAACTCGTCAACCGCTATAAGTGTTTGTTCTACTGCACCATCCATTGCAATTACCTCTCCTGTTAATACAACCATTTACAATCCTTTAACTACAAGCGTTACCGTAAATGTTTCTGTATCTAACTTTACAGTAGCCAATGGAAGCGGAACTGGTCACATTCACTATACTGTGGATGGCGGAGCAACAGTTATGAAATACGACACTGCACCAATTGTTTTGAACGGATTAACAGTAGGAAGTCACACAGTTGTAGTTACTTTAGTTGATAATGCTCACGCTCCTCTATCTCCTGCTGCAAGTGCAACAACTCAATTTACAATAGCTGGATTAACCAACGTAACAAATATTGCTACTTTAAGAGCTGGTACTTTGAACTCTTACTATACATTAACCGGAACAGCAGTAGTTTCACACGTTCGTACTCCTGCAGGAACTGTTTTAGTTGCAACCACAAGAAATCAAAAATTCATTCAAGATAGTACAGGAGGTATATTGATAGATGATAGCGCTGGAAAAATAACAACCCCTTTTGCGGTTGGAGATAGCATGAACAATGTGTCTGGTCAATTAATTGATTACAATGGTATTTTAGAATTGGTTCCTTTACAAAACCAAACTGTAGTTTCATCTGGAAATGCACTTACAGCTCAGAACATTACTATTGGTGCGCTAAATGCAAATGTAAATACTTACGAAAGTGAATTAATTAGCTTTAATAATATCACAATTACAGGTACTATTGCAACAGGCGCTACAACTGTAACTCCATTAACTGCTGGGCAAGCATTTGCAACTGGTACTAATTATAATGTATTTGACGGAACTACTAACGGAGTATTAAGAACTGGATTTAATGAAGCAAATTACATTGGAGCAACTATTCCTACTGGAGCATTTAATATTACAGCCTTAGGATATGATTTTGTTTCTTCGGCTAATCCTCCTGTGTTAACTCCACAATTTATTCCTAGAAATGCTGCCGATTTTTCTGTTACACTTCAAACACAAAACAACGAAATTGCTGGATTAAAAGTATATCCAAATCCAGTATCTAATGGAGTTTTGCATATTGAATCTAATTTAAATGCTGAAAGAACTGTTTCGTTATTTGATGTTTTAGGGAAAGAAGTTATTAAGACAACAACTTCAAATAGTACCATTAATATTGCTCATTTAAATAGCGGTATCTATATTGTTAAAATTACTGAAGGTGAAAAAACAGCAACAAAAAAATTAATAGTGAATTAATCACCATTTAATAAAATAAAAAACCTGTTCGTATTGAACAGGTTTTTTTATGCTTTATATTTTTATTTTTAATTGTTATATCTGGACATAACTCTTCCTAATTTCAAAGAAAAAGAATTAATGAGCTTAGAGTAATCCATTGCTAAAGACATAGTTTCTGAATTATCTTCAGAGGGATCTGGCAAAATCGATCCTTTTAATTCTTCGATGATTTTATCTACTAAATACCATCTCATAGTTAAAATAGTTTCTGAAACGTATTGGCTTATGGATTCGTTTTTTTGTTTCACAAATATATTCTGACCGCCCCAATCATGAAGTGCTAATTTTTCATCTTCCATTAGAATGTCGGTTACTTCTTGAGCAAACTCTTGTGGTAATTGCATTAAATAATGTTCAATATTAAAAGTCTCATTCTGATTAAAATAATTTACCAAATTGTTGTAAATAGCTTTGAAAAGTGCATTTGCCAATTCAACTTCGTCTTCTTGCAAACTCAGATAAACCCTTTGGTAAACAGAATATTCTTTTTTTTCAACCGTATTTTCAACCTCACCGTTGGAGTTGGTTTTTAACAAAACATCTTCAAATTCTTCTTTACTATTTCCATAAAGAAGTAAAATTTTGATTATTGTTCTTTCTAATTGATATAAAACATCAACTTTCTCAATTTGATTAACAGATTCACTCTTTATAATTTCAAATGATCTTTGCTCTTGTTTTATTTTTTTTCCAATATCTGAAATGTCTTTTTTAACTAATTGCGCTAAGGTGCTCAACAAAACTTGCTCTGAAATATCCATTATTCGCGAACATTCCTGAATGTAAATTTCACGTTGAATTCGGTCCGGAATTTTTGAAATACTTGCTACAATATCTCGAATTAATTCGGCTTTTTTTATTGGATCATTCTTGGCATCTTTCATTAATAAAGAGGCTTTGAACTGAATAAAATCTTTAGCATTTTCTTCTAAATAAACTACTAAATCTTCATAGGGTGTTTTCTTAGCAAAACTATCTGGATCTTCTCCATCGGGAAATTCGCAGACCCTTACGTTCATACCCTCTTCCAAAATTAAATCGATTCCTCGAATGGAAGCACGTAAACCTGCCGCATCACCATCAAAAAGTACGGTAACATTTTTGGTTAATCTGTTAATTAACCGGATTTGATCAGGCGTTAAAGCGGTTCCTGAAGAAGAAACTACATTTTCAATTCCCGTTTGGTTGAATTGAATTACATCCGTGTAACCTTCAACCAAAAAGCAATTATTTTGTTTTGCAATAGCTTGTTTCGCTTGATATATTCCGTATAATACTTTGCTTTTATGGTAAATATCACTCTCAGGGGAATTAAGATATTTTGCAGCTTTTTTATCATTGGTCAATATTCTACCGCCAAATCCCAAAACACGTCCAGACATACTTTGAATAGGAAACATTACACGTCCTTTAAATCGGTCAAAAGGTCGATCGTCTCGTGGAATCGTCAATCCAGTGCTTTCTAAAAATTCTAATTTATAACCTTTCCCTATAGCTTCCTTAGTAAATGCATCCCAAGCTTCTGGTGAATAACCCAAGGAAAATTTCTTAATAGTTTCATTGGTAAAACCTCTTTCTTTAAAATAGGAATATCCTATTGCTTTTCCTTCTTCGGTATTTAAAAGGGCATCTTGGAAATAATTTTTGGCAAATTCTGAAACCAAGTACATACTTTCTCGAACATCAGTATTGGCTTTTTCTTCATCTGTTTGAACCGTTTCTTCAATTTCGATATTGTACTTTTTAGCCAAATACCGAATGGCTTCTGGATAAGTAAAATGTTCGTGCTCCATTAAAAAAGCAACCGAATTCCCCCCTTTTCCAGAACTAAAATCTTTCCAAATTTGTTTTACTGGAGACACCATAAAAGATGGAGAACGCTCGTCTGAAAAGGGACTTAATCCTTTGAAATTACTTCCCGCACGTTTCAATTGTACAAAATCACCAATAACCTCCTCAACACGAGCAGTTTCGAAAACGGTATCTATGGTTGCTTTTGAAATCAATTTAATTCAGGTTCAAAGGTTAAGGCTCAAAGTTACCAATTTTTTTGAGTAATTTAATATTACTTTTTTCTTTCAATGACATAATTGACCATCATGATCAAAGAATCTTTATAAGCCGATTGCGGATAATTTTCTATTATTTGCAGGGCTTCTTGTTGGAATTCAATCATTTTTTGCTCCGCATAGGCTAGTCCGTTACTGTTTTTCACAAATGCAATCACTTCCTTAACCCTTTTTTTATCTTTATTATGATTCTTAATAGAGTTGATCAACCAACTTTTTTTATTTGAAGTACAATTATTCAAAACGTGAATTAATGGCAAAGTCATTTTTTGTTCTTTTATATCAATTCCTGTTGGTTTTCCAATTGCCTCTTCTGAATAATCAAACAGATCGTCTTTAATTTGAAAAGCCATTCCAATAAGCTCTCCAAATCTTCTCATATTTTCAACCTGATTTTCATCATCGATTACAGATTTTGCACCAAGTGCACAGCAAGCAGCTATTAAAGTAGCTGTTTTCTTTTGAATAATTTCATAATAAATAGCTTCCGTAATGTCCAATCTTCTTGCTTTTTCTATTTGAAGTAATTCCCCTTCGCTCATTTCCCGAACGGCAACTGAAATAATTTTCAATAAATCAAAATCATCGTTATCAATAGAAAGTAACAAACCCTTAGAAAGTAAATAATCACCCACTAATACTGCAATTTTATTTTTCCAAAGGGCATTTATGGAGAAAAATCCGCGTCTTTGATTACTGTCATCAACCACATCGTCGTGCACTAAAGTCGCGGTATGAATTAGTTCTATTACAGATGCTCCTCGATAGGTTCTTTCGTTTACAATGCCATTTGAAAGCATCTTTGCGGTTAAAAAAACAAACATAGGGCGCATTTGTTTTCCTTTTCTATTTACGATATAATAGGTAATCCGATTGAGCAAACCAATTTTTGAAACCATCGATTCTCGAAATTTTATTTCGAAAAGATCCATTTCTGATAGTATAGGATTTTTTATTTCGGCTATTATATTCATAGGATTCAAAGATACTATTTTGAAACTGGATTGAAAATATTTTTTTATTACAATTAAACTATTTAAATTTGTTTTAGTCTTAAAAAAATAAATTCAATTTTTTATAATATGAAAACAAATTCAATTCTAAAATTAACTGTATTGTTTGCGGTTATTTTATTTGCTAGTTGTACTAAAGACAATAATGATCTTGCTAATGCATTTACTGCAGCTGATATTCAAACTAATGCAAAATTAGATCAAGTTACCAATGACTTGTCAGATATTATTGACGATCAGTATTTTATAGAAAATCCTACCGGAAAATCTATTTCGCCAACAGAAATTAATTCATTACCTCCTTGTGCAATGGTAACAAGAACTTTTACAGCAACAAGATGGACTAGAATAATAAATTTTGGAACTGCTGGATGTGCGATGCCAAATGGTGCAATTCTAAGAGGGATTATTAGAGTTAGTGGAAGTTTAAGTTACACACGAACTAATTATGAAATTTCCTATTCTTTTGATGGTTTTTATTATAATGACTTTTTAGTTCAAGGAAATAGAACAATTACAAGATCGTTTGGAACTTCTACTTATCAAGCTGCTGTTCACCCAATTAACGTAATGGATATGAATATGACATTTACTAATTCTAGGGGTGTTTTCACAAGGGTTGGAACTAGAACTAGAGAGTGTGTTGAGGGATTTGATACTTTAATTTGGACTGATAACGTATATGTTGTAACAGGAAACTGGACAACTACTTTCCCTAACGGAAATGTTCATTCCAATGCTATTTCTAATACAACTCCAATTAGAATTAGATTAAATTGTGATTACAGAGTCGTTTCTGGAATAGTAAATATTACTAGACCAAACCACATTGCAGTTTTAGATTATGGAACTGGAACTTGTGATAATGTAGCTACTATATCAATTGATGGAGGAACTCCAGTAACAATTACATTCTAATAATTAGGAATTATTGTATAAAAAAAACGTTCAGAATCTGAACGTTTTTTTTATACTTCTTTGTTAGCTAATTGTCCACAAGCAGCATCAATATCTTTTCCCCTACTTCTTCTAACTTTAGCAACTATATGAAAAGCGGAAAGTGCCTTTATGTATGCATTAATTGAATCTTCAGATGCTTGTTGAAATTCTCCATCATCTATAGGGTTGTATTCTATTAAATTGACTTTGCAAGGCACATATTTACAGAATTTCACTAAGGCATCAACCGATTCTTTATTATCGTTAATTCCTTTCCAAACCACATATTCGTAGGTAATTTTACTTTTTGTTTTTGTGTACCAATATTCCAATGCTTCACGCAAATCTGCTAAAGGAAAATTAGCTGAAAATGGCATTATTCGGGAACGAATTTCATCGATCGCAGAATGCAATGAAACCGCCAATTTGAACTTAACTTCATCATCAGCCAATTTTTTAATCATTTTAGGAACGCCCGAAGTAGAAAGAGTGATTCTTTTTGGAGACATCCCCAGGCCTTCATCAGAAGTGATCATAGAAATTGCTTTCAAAACATTGTTATAGTTCATGAGCGGTTCTCCCATTCCCATAAAAACAATATTGGAAAGCGGATGGTTATAATACAAACGACTTTCTTTATCAATAGCAATAACTTGGTCATAAATTTCTCCTGGTTCCAAATTTCGCATTCTTTTTAATCTTGCTGTAGCGCAAAAGTTGCAATCTAAACTACAACCTACTTGACTAGAAACACAAGCGGTAGTTCTTGTATTTGTTGGGATTAAAACACTTTCTACCACCAATCCGTCATGCAATCGAACGGCATTTTTTACTGTTCCATCTGAACTGCGTTGCATTGTGTCAACCTTAATATGATTGATAACAAAATTGTTTTCTAACATCAATCGAGTTTCTTTTGAAACATTAGTCATGTCGTCAAAACTATGTGCGCCTTTGCTCCACAACCATTCATAAACCTGGTTTCCACGAAAGGCTTTGTCTTGATGGGCAACAAAAAAATCACGCAACTGCTCTTTTGATAATGCTCTTATGTCTTTTTTCTCGATTTGCATGGTGCAAATTTAGTTTAATTTGTGGATTTGTTTATTTGATAAATTGATAACTTTTATAAAAAAAG
>CALPMA020000002.1 GCA_943324545.2 Chitinophaga pinensis | reverse complement strand
TGTACGTTGATACCACCTTCTAGGTCTAATCCCTTGTTGATTTTTTTATCTTTTACTTCATTGTAGGTAAAATCTGTAAATCCAAGATTAAATACTTTTTCTTTCCCGATTGAATCTAAGTATTTTAATTCTTTTTCAGAATTACCATTAGCATACGTTTTAGCATCACTTTCTATTTTATGAGAAACAAAAGTGAATGAAAGTTGGTAAATACTCACCAATGCAAATAAAATTGCGAAAAATTTAATAAGTCCTCTATTCTGCATTATTACTATAGTTAATTGATTTTTATTCTATTATTATTTATAAAATTGTTAAAAAAAAATAAAGTTCTAATATATTTTAAATAAAATATAACTTCTTTATATATTTTCATTATTTTTTAGCTGACAAATATATAATTCTCCTAGAGATTAACCAATTTATTTATTGATTAATATCAAAAAAAAGACTGCATTTTTGCAGTCTTCTTTAAAAGCTGATTTATTTTTTATGCTAAAACAGATTTTAAATCTGCATTCATGTTGCGAACTGCCTCTGCACTTTTAGTAAATAGAGCTTTTTCAGCCTCATTTAATTTTATTTCTACAATTTCTTCTACACCCTTTTTTCCAATGATACAAGGAACTCCAATACAAATGTCATTTTGCCCATATTCGCCTTCTAAAAATACGGAACATGCTATCATTTTTCTTTGATTATTTAATATGGAATCTACTAAATAAGCAACAGAAGCCCCTGGTGCATACCAAGCAGAAGTTCCTAAGAGTCCAGTTAATGTTGCTCCACCAACCATCGTAGCAGCTGCCACTTTTTCTAACTCTTCAGAAGATAAAAACTCAGAAACTGGAATACCATTATAAGAAGCCAATCTAGTTAGAGGAATCATTGTAGTATCTCCGTGACCACCAATTACCATAGCGGAGATATCATTTGAAGGAGTTGCTAAAGCATCAGCTAAATAATATCTAAAACGAGAACTATCTAGGGCTCCACCCATTCCAATTATTCTGTTTTTTGGTAAGCCAGTGGCTTTTAAAGCTAAATAAGTCATGGTATCCATTGGGTTAGAAACCACTACAACAATTGTATTTGGAGAAAATTTCAAAACGTTTTCAACTACTGTTTTTACTATTCCAGCATTAATACCAATTAATTCTTCACGAGTCATTCCAGGTTTTCTAGGAATCCCTGAAGTAATAACGACCACATCACTGTTAGCAGTTTTCGAGTAATCATTTGTAACTCCGGAAACTCTAGTATTAAAACCCGTATTGGTAGCACATTGCATGATATCCATTGCTTTACCTTCGGCAAAACCTTCTTTAATATCTAATAACACTACTTCACTTGCAATTCCTCTATATGAAATTGCGTCTGCACAAGATGCTCCCACATTCCCTGCTCCTACTATAGTAACTTTCATTTTTATTGTTTTATGTTTATTAAAATTCGTACTGTACTGCAAAATTTGAATTTACAAATTTACCAAATGCAAAGGTAGATTGTAAAAAGACTTTGTTAATTTTATATCTACAAGAAACTTCTCCTAAATAGTTAGTTTTAGTTTTGTAAATATCTTTGATTTTTTCATTAAAAATGGCTTGAAAAGGAATCGCTTGACCAGGAGGAACATCTCCGGTAAATTTATATTTTATATCGCTGATATTGGCAATTATTCCACACATAATTTCAAACCTTTTAAATTCTTTTGATACATTGTATTGAAACTGCCAAGTATCAACTAAACCATTTATTTCATTTATTCCTAGATCAGGGCCATTATTTGTAGCTGGCGGAATAAAGTCAAAACTAATATTCTCATTTGAAAAACACACCAAACCAGACATATTGATCTTATTTTTAATCAATGTTTTAAAATATTGATCGATATTATGTTTTAACCCATAGCCATAAACTTGATAATTTCCACTTTTTAATTTGGTAATAGGAGAGTATTTTACTACAAATTCTGTTCCGAACCAAAGAGCAACAGAACCCGTTAAATGATAATAATATACCTGTTCAGCATTAACTCCCTGAGGTGTTTGAAGATAAACTTGACTTGCCCCAATATTTCCTACCAAATTATATTGTTGATTGTTACCTAAAGTTGTTGGGACTGTCGCAGAACTAACTGGCGCCCAATTAGAATCATAAATACTAAAAAAACTAAAATCAGAATTTTTAATTTCAAACGACCTATCTGCTTTTGGCACAAAAAAAACATTGTTATTTAATCCTAAAGTTACATCCCATAATTTTCGTTTTTTTGGAGAAGTTACCCATCCGGACGATGCTTGATAAATTGAAGCGTCTGAAGCTGGAGTAATATATCTATCACAATAAAAAATAGCATCATTTAGCAAGCGACCAAATGCTTCTAATTCTTGAACGGATTGTGAAAATGAAATATTAGAAACTAATAAAAAAAGGAAAAAAAACTTTTTCATTAATTAGGCGTCTATATTAGCATAAACGGCATTTTTTTCAATAAATTCTCTTCTTGGTGGCACCTCATCTCCCATTAACATTGAGAAAACTCTATCTGCTTCTACCATGCTATCTATAGTAATTTGACGTAAAGTTCTGAAATTAGGATCCATCGTGGTTTCCCATAATTGTTCAGCATTCATTTCTCCAAGACCCTTATAACGTTGAATAGCTGCGCTTCCTCCCATTCTTTCATTCGCTTGATCACGTTGAACATCATTCCATGCATACTCTTTTTTATTTCCTTTTTTAACTAAATATAAAGGAGGAGCAGCTATATAAACGTGTCCGCCTTCAATCAATTCCTTCATAAATCTAAAGAAGAAGGTTAAAATTAAAGTTGAAATGTGACTACCATCTACATCAGCATCACACATAATGATTACTTTATGGTAACGTAATTTTTCTAGATTTAATGCTTTACTATCATCAGCTGTACCAACGGTAACTCCTAAAGCGGTAAAAATATTACGTATTTCTTCATTTTCAAAAACTTTATGATGCATCGCTTTTTCAACATTCAAAATCTTACCTCTTAAGGGCAAAATTGCTTGAAAGGCTCTATCACGACCTTGTTTTGCGGTTCCACCCGCAGAATCTCCCTCGACTAGATAAACTTCACAACGTGCAGGATCTTGTTCAGAACAATCAGATAATTTTCCTGGTAATCCACCGCCTCCTAAAACGGTTTTTCGCTGAACCATTTCACGTGCTTTTTTGGCAGCATGCCGGGCTTGAGCAGCAAGAATCACTTTTTGAACTATGATACGAGCGTCATTTGGATTTTCCTCCAAATAGTTTTCTATCATATCTCCAACAGCTTGACTTACAGGCGAAACAACTTCTCTATTTCCTAATTTAGTTTTGGTTTGTCCTTCAAATTGAGGTTCTGCTACTTTTACCGAAATAATGGCTGTTAACCCTTCACGGAAATCATCTCCAGAAATTTCAAATTTCAACTTATCTAACATTCCAGATGAATCTGCATATTTCTTTAGCGAACGAGTTAAACCAGTTCTAAAACCTTGCAAGTGCGTTCCTCCTTCGTGTGTGTTGATATTATTTACATAAGAAAAAATATTTTCTGTATAACTTGTATTATAGATTAAGGCAACCTCAACTGGAATTTCTCCTTTTTCAGAATCCATAGAAATTACGTGCGAAATAATTGGCTCACGATTTCCATCTAAATAACGGATATATTCTTTTAGACCTTCAGTAGAATGAAACACTTCAGAAACAAATTTTCCATCTTTATCCAACTCTCTTTTGTCTGTGAATGTAATCGTAATTCCTTTATTAAGAAAAGACAATTCGCGCATACGAGCAGACAAAGTATCATATGAATATTCAACTGTTTGAGTAAAAATTGTAGGATCTGGATAAAAAGTAACAATTGTTCCTCTTTTAGTAGTTTCTCCAATTTGTTTTACTGGATATAACGATTTTCCTTTTTCATATTCTTGCTCGTAAACCTTGCCATCACTACTATGAACCGTAGCTCTTAAGTGATTAGACAATGCATTTACAACGGAAACCCCAACTCCGTGAAGTCCTCCAGAAACTTTATATGAATCTTTATCGAATTTACCTCCAGCACCAATTTTAGTCATTACAACTTCAAGCGCAGAAACACCTTCTTTTTTGTGAATTCCTACAGGAATTCCACGACCGTTGTCTTCAATAGTTATAGATCCGTCTTCATTTATATCAACAATTATCGTATCGCAATGACCTCCCATTGCCTCATCGATTGAGTTGTCAACTACCTCATAAACCAAGTGGTGCAAACCTCTAACTCCTACATCTCCAATATACATCGATGGACGCATTCTTACGTGCTCCATTCCTTCTAATGCTTGAATACTATCTGCTGAATAATTATTTTTATTTATTTCTTCGCTCATATTAATGTGATTCTGAATGTTTTTTTATTTAACGTACAAATATAGTTAAACAAGAATTAAAATTGCCCTAAATCGCTTGTTTTATAGGTTAAGTTATTAACATATATCCGTTAATTACTACTTAAATTATAACCAATAAAAAACGCTTACTATAAGTAAGCGTTTAGAAACAAAATGCAATAAAAAAACTAACTAAAAATCACACTTGTTTTTGCAATGTCGGTATCAGCTTTTACGTGAGCAGCATTTGCTCTTCCACTAGGATCTTGGTTTTCCTGCCATTTTGGAATCCATTTTCTAACAGTTTGGGCTGCACTTAACTGAGGATAATATTTATGAAAAATAGTTCTGTAATAATAAGCTTCTTTAGTGGCCGGTGTATTATAAGGAAATGTAGTAGCAGCAGATTCTAATTCTAAATCCGTAACTTTTGATGAACAATAATCGATTAACTGATCGATCCAATTGTAACCTACCCCATCCGAAAATTGCTCTTTTTGCCTCCATAAAACTTCATCAGGTAAATACGGATTATTAGGAGTATCAAAAGCTTTTCTTAGAATGTATTTCTCTTTTTCGTCGTAGGTTTTGGGCTGTTTTTGTTCGGCTTTAATTAGCATCGAAATATCCAAGAAATCTTTATCTAAAAAAGGTACTCTAGCTTCTAATCCATGAGCCATTGTAGATTTGTCAGCTCTCAATAAATCGGCAGTAAATAATTTTTGAACTCTTTCAATGGTTTCTTTCTGAAAATCAATTGCAGTTGGTGCATTTCTAAAATACAAATAGCCACCAAAAATTTCATCGGCTCCTTCGCCAGATAATACTACTTTTATTCCCAAATCAGCAATCGCTTTGGATAAGAAATACATTGGTGTACTCGCTCGAATTGAGGTTACATCATAAGTTTCTAAATGCCAAATCAATTTGTCTAGAATTTCAATTCCCTGCTCTATAGTAAAGTGAATTTCATGATGTTCGGTTCCTAAATAGTCGGCCACTTTTTTAGCCGCTAAAGCATCAGGAGCATTGGCATCTAAACCAATAGAAAAAGAATGTAATTTTTTCCCGCTTTCCGCTAATAATCTAGAGGCTATTGACGAAGTTAAAGAAGAATCTAACCCTCCTGAAAGCAAAACACCAATTGGTACATCACTCATTAATCTTTTTCGAGTTGCTTCCGTTAATGACGTTCTAATTAATTCCAAATCCAATTCGTGATCGGCTTTTAAATAATCTTCATACTGAGGATTGTAATATTTTACAAATCCTGTTTTTGGGGTGTAATAATGACCTGGAGGAAATGTAGCAAAAGTTTTGCATTGATCTGCAATAGTTTTCATTTCAGAGGAAAAGTAAGTTCGCCCTCTTTCATCTAATCCATAATATAAAGGTTTAACCCCCATAGGATCTCGACCTGCAATATAATCGTCACCATCAACAATTACGAATGCCCAATCTCCATCCAGTAGATTGCAAAAATCATATCCAAATTCTTCATACAAATGAACGATAACTTCAGAATCTGATTTCGTTCTGAATGTATGATTTTTTAATATACCATCACGCAATTGTTGGTGATTATAAACCTCACCATTGTGCACCATCCAAGCTGTATTTGAACCTTGAATGGGTTGTCTTCCCGAATGTAAATCAATAATTGATAAACGCTCATGGCTTAAAATATGACCGTTTTCTGTAACATGCAAGTCGCTTTCATCAGGTCCGCGATGTGACATTCTTTTTGAAAGTTCCTTAACTAAAACTTGTTCTTTTCCTTTTCCAATAATGGCTAAAATTCCACACATAATAATATTGTTTTTACTTTTACAAAAATGATTACTATGATATAAAATTAAAATCAAAAAGTGTAATTTAATAATAAATATAAACGAAAAGTTTAATATTTATATAAATATGAAAGTAAAAATAGTTTTAAATAAATTAAAAAGTAAAAATCGTAACAATTTAGATCACGAAATGCTATCAATATGGTATTTAGTTCCATTAACTTCTAACTCAAATCCCACTTTTTTCATCATTAATTTTTCTCCAAGGGGAGATTGTGGTGAAAGGGCAATAATATTCAATTGATCGATAGTGATTTTAGGTAATGCCAAACTAATGTACAAATAGATTCCATTGGCTTGAACCAAACTTCCTAAAACAATTGAATTATTTGATAAACTTGAGTCAATTTTATCCAAAATCGCTTTTTGATCCAAAACTTCTTTGAGTTTGTAATTGAGTTTTTCCTGTTCTAAATGCATCATCGATAAAGCCGTTTCGTGTTTGTCGCCCGCCGAACCTTTAGCATCATTCTTTGAATCTTCAGTCAATGCCGATATCATATCCCTAAAAATATCAATTTTATCTTGAACTTGAAGGCTATAATGCTGATGAATTTTTTGTTTTAAAGTCATTTAATTTAGGTACGTCGGTTCTGAATTTCAAAGGTACAAAGGTTTCTAAACTATGAGGATTTAAGTTATATACAATTTAGAAATTACTTTAATTCTATTCCAATATAAACTAATCCCCTTTAAACCTTCTTTCTTTGAAACTTTTTAAAAATCAAATTTATAGCTTGCACCTAACATGACTTGTAGTCCTTGAACTGGATAATTAATCCATTTTTGGTAAGATTGATTAGCTATATTATTGAATTTTAAAAATCCTGTTAATCGATCACTGTGTTGGTATCCAATGTTAATATTAGCATCGAAATAGCTCTTTATATTAGTTGTTTCAGGATAATAAGCGGGTGGAAAAATAGTAATCATACTCTGAAGATAAACAATGTCTTTTCTTTCACCAACATAAAACACATTTGCACCTGCAAACCATTTACTAGTAATGTTTACCTTAATATTTGCTCCTAATTTTAGTGTTGGTAAATTCCATGCTTCTTCTTCATAGAAGGTGAAAAACCTGCTGTATGAAGCATTTAAACCAATTGAAATATTTTTATTGTAATCGGCTTTTAATTCCCCAAACAAGTTTATGGTTTTAATATCATCGTAAACTACACCAAAAGAATTACCAAATTGGTAACTTTCAGTATTTGTTGCAAACATATTGAATTGATTGCTCACAAAAAGCGGTTTGTTTTTTTCATTTTGAACCGATCCGAGAATTGTATAACTTAAATTATTAGATAATTTTCCTTTTAATCCTGCAAATAAATCAAACTGTTTATTAGTTGGAGTAATTGCTAATGTTGGAGATACGAATGGATTTTCATTGGAAAAATCACGATAGGAATTTTGATCTAAACTGCCTTCAATTCCAGTATAAAAAATCATGAAATCACCAACTACTTTTAAAGATGCATTTATTTGAGGATATAAATATAATTTACTGTTTTTATTTTCAGTATCGGTGCTATAAAATACGGAAGCACCAATATTTATAGCCCAATCATTTTTTTTAACAATTATACTAGGATGAACGCCAAAATTGGTAAAGCCATATTTTATTTGACTATTTTCTAAGTAGTTTTTTTCAAAATTACCACCTAAATAATCAACAATAAAGTTGGTCTTAATTATCTGATTAAATAATCCAAATTCAAATTTAGGTTTTACAATAAATCTATTTTCAACCGATTTATTATCGTCCCAAAATCGATCAAATTTAAAACTTGCTTCTTTAAAAAAACTATCCCTGTAACTTAAACTTGTTCCAAAATAAAAATTATTAAAAGCATGTTTCGGATTGATTCTGTCAATAGTTGATTGAGAAAAATTATTAGGAATTCCATACCAATTATAAATTTGATTATGATAACCAATATCAGAAATCCATGTCAAATTTTGAAACTGATTCCCATAAGTTAAATCTAGAGAAGTAGTGGCGAAATCATTGTTTAATTCGACGTCTTTAATACCACCTTGAGAAGAAAAATGTTTAAACATTCCTCCAATATATTCATGATCGCTGATATTTTCTGTTACAAAAAGCTCAGCATTAAGCAAAGTGTAATTTCCTAGACCCAGATTAGCAAAATTTTTATATAATTTTTCAGCTTCTGTTTTATCAACTTTAGCAGCTCTTCCCTTAGAAGGAACAAAAGTAGAGGCTACTGGAAATGAGAAAAAATAATATCTGATATCCTCTTTTCTAGAATTATCGGCATCTTCAAGAGAAGGTATTTCTTTAACTTTAAAAGCATCAGAAATTGTTGGTGTGTAGGGTTTTACAACGTTTACAACCTCAGTACCAATGTTATCATCTTTCTTTTGACCGAAAGTAAATTGATATGTTAGAATAATTAAAACTAAGGTTATGTTGTTTTGAAATATTTTTGTCATTTGAAATCTAATTTAATTTGTAATCGACGAGTTCGTCTTAGCTTCTTCATTTTTAATACTATCCAGTTCCTTTTGCGCTTCTTCTACAATATCAGTAAATGAAATGAAATTCTTGATAACACTGTCTAATATATAAGTAGATTGAAAACTATCTTTCAATCCATAGAAATTTTTTGCCATTAACACCAAACCCTTCGCACCAAAATATTTATAACCTGAATAATCTTTAGTTAATCTCTGAACTACAGTATTTGATTCCTCAAATTTTCCGTCGATATTCTTAAAGTAAGCTTCATAATATAAAGCTTCGGCGGCCAATTCTCCTTTAGCAATAGTTAATAATTTTGAATAAGCTTGACGCGCTTTTGGTAAATCCCCTGAAATAAAGGCAGCTCTTGCAATAATAATTTGTGCATCACTTTTTACTTTATCGTCTGTCTTTGGATTAATTAATACTTTATCTGAATATAAAACAGCGTTTAAATAATCTTTTTGCTCGTAATAAGTTTTCATTAAATTAGCTTGTGAAAATGTAATGTTTTGAGGAAAATCAGCTTCGGTTTCCAATCGTTTTAATATTGGAATTAGCTTATCACTTACATTAGATTTTATATAAATTTGAGCCAATCTTACTAAAGCTTGTTCGGTAAATTCATTTCTAGGTTTTGAAATTACATATTCATAATTTGCAACAGCATTAGTTTCTAATCCATCTGAGTAATACGATTGTGCTAAATAAAAATTAGAATTCAAAGCATGATTTCCATTTGGAAATTTAGAAACATAACTACTGAATCCAGAAATGGCTTGTTTAATATTGTTTTGCAAAAATTGTTTTTCCGCGGCTTCATAGGTATCATTATCTAATTCCGCATCGGTTAAAGAAACAAAATCTAAAGTTCTAACCCAAGTAGCGTATTCATCAACTTTTCCATTATCTACATAAATTATTCTAGCTGTAGAAACTGCTTCTAATGCTTCTGGAGATTTTGGAAATTCTGAAGTTACTTTCTTAAATTTTTCTATAGCCAAATCGTCTTTTTCTGTATTATAGTAGATTAACCCTTGACGCAAAATAGATTTTGAAGCATAAGATCCTTTTTTGAATTCATTAATTAATTGCTCATATGTTTTAATTGCTATATCAAATTTTTTCTCAGCAACATAAGTATTTCCTAATTCAAATAATGCGTCGTCGCGGTATTGCGATTTTAAATAGGTTGTAATTAGCTTAGTTAAATCTTCAATTTTCTTATCATTTTTTGATACAAAACCGTAACTTATTGCTTTTTGAAAAGCTGCATAATCCGCATCAATACTTTTCATATCAATTGATTTATTATAAGCATCCATTGCTGGCCAGTATTTAGCAGTTACAAAACGACTGTCACCTAACCGCAGATACGAATCGTTTAAACGAATTCTATCGTCCTTTACTGTTTCAATATGAGCTTGAAAGTAATCTCCAGCTTGATCGTAATCCTTTAACTTAAAATAAGAATAAGCGATATTATAATTGATGTTTTTATATTCGGAGGTGTTTTTTGATTCCGAAAACGACATGAATTCTTTGAAACTTAACAGCGATTCATTGAAATTATCCAATACAAATTCTGTTTCAGCTTTCCAAAAAGTAGCGCGACATGTAAATTTAACATCTTGTTGCTCACTAATTGATTTCTTGAACATTGATAATGCTTCTTGATAATTTCCATCAGTAAACAACTCTAAGCCTCTGTAAAATGAAACTTTTTGATAAGCTTGTTTATTTGCAAATCCTTTATTAATTTCTAATATCTCTAAAGCACCTTTATAATTTTTGGAAGTAATGAATGAATTAATTAATAGTGTCTCAACTTCTGTCCTGTTTGTCGAATTTGGATATTTATTTATATAAGAAGTAAGAACATCCGGTACGCTTTGATATGAATTTCCTATATCATAACTCAGTTTTGCATAATTTAAATAAGCATCTTCTTGAATTTTTAAATCAAATGTCATTTCAGATGAATTTTTAAATGCATTTAAAGATTGCTGCTTTCTATTGGTTTTCAAATAACTTTGACCCAAATGATAATAGGCATTTTGAGCAATAACGTCTTTCCCATTTATAATTTTATTAAACTGAGTAATGGCATTTTCATAATCTTTTTGCTGATAATAAGAAAATCCTAATTGGTAATAATCACTATTGTTCCACTTTCCTTTTTTCCCTTTATACTGATTTAAAAATGGAATTGCTTTTTCAAACTCGTTTAAATTAAAATAACTTTCGCCAATAATTTTATTCAATTCAGATTTTTCAATAGCATTTGATTTGGGTAAAGCTACTGAACCAAGATCAATTGCTTTTCGGAATTCCCCCGATTTAAAACTCATGTCAGCCTGAAAATAGGACAGCTTTTCTTTGTATTTTTCATCGTCTGCGACTTGATCAAAATACTTATTTGCATTATTATAATCATTACCTTCATAAGCAATAAATCCTAAATAATACTTTGCTTGTGCCCCATATGTTTTGGAATTTAGCACTTTATTAAAATAAATAATCGCTTGTGATTTCTTTTTTGTAGCAAAAAAAGAATATCCTTTTTGGAAATTAAACTTATTAATATCATCATTATTTAAAACACTTTCGTCTACTCTATCAATCCATTTTAATGATTCAGTAAAACTACCTTGCTCAAAATAATAATCGGCAATTAATGTGTATGCAATATTCAATTTAGCACTTGTTGGATGATTCATAATGAAATTTTCCATTAACAAATCTGAATTCATTTGATTTAGTTTTATAGCACAAACAGCACTGTAGAATTCACAATCAGATTGAACTTCTTGACTTTGATTTTCTAATTTTATTTTTTCAAAAATTATTTGTGCAGATAAATACTGCTTGCTATTGTATAGTGAAATTGCCTGATTAAAGACTTTCAAATCGTTGGTATATATTTCAGATTTTTGTGCGAAAACTGTTGTTATAAGCAATAAAAACAATAATAAATGTAGCCTAGGTGGATTTTTCATAACAGTATAAATTATTACAATCAAATATATCAATTTCTTCAACTCATAACGAACTTAATCTCGCTATTATTATGAACATATTTTTAAACAATAAATAAGAAATTTGAAATTGGTATTTCACTAAAACTTATTACTTTTACAAAATAAACAACAAATGATATGTCACAACCTATTTTATTTTTAAGAAACGTAACTATTTACCAAGAAGAAAAAGTCATTTTAACTAATGTTAATTTGGAAGTAAACCAAGGTGAATTCATTTATTTAATCGGAAAAACGGGTTCTGGGAAGAGTAGTTTTATGAAAACTTTATATGCTGATTTACCTTTAATTGAAGGCCAATCTAACATTGTGAATTTTGATTTAGCAACTTTAAAAGAAGATGACATTCCGTTTTTAAGAAGAAAATTAGGTATTGTATTCCAAGATTTCAAACTTTTACCAGATAGAACAGTTAACGAAAATATGATTTTTGTTTTAAAAGCAACTGGTTGGATTGATCTAGTTGAAATGCAAAATAAAATTGATGAAGTACTTGACAAAGTCGATATGAAATCATTTGCTTCAAAAATGCCACACCAACTATCAGGCGGTGAACAGCAACGCGTTGCAATTGCTAGAGCTTTACTTAATGATCCTGAATTAATTTTAGCAGACGAACCTACTGGAAATTTAGATCCTCAAACAAGTATTGAAGTTATGGAGGTTCTAAGAAAAATTAATGATTCAGGAAAAACAGTTATTATGGCTACGCATGATTACGCACTTTTGATGAAATATCCTTCAAAAACTTTAAAATGCGAAGACAGTAATATTTTTGAAGTAGTTCAAAAATTAGTTTAATGCTTTCTATTCTCATCCCAACATACAATTTTAATGTTTATAATCTAGTCGAAGTCCTAAATAAACAACTCAATGAAGCTAAAATTGAATTTGAAATAATTGTTTTAGATGATGGGTCACAAAAATTTCATACAGAAAATAACAAAATCAATAAATTTGAATTTTGCAGTTATGAAATTCTTAAAGCCAATATTGGAAGAAGTGCGATTCGAAATTTATTAGTAAAAAAAGCTTCATTTGAAAATTTACTTTTTTTGGATTCTGACACCATTCCAAAAAGTAATGATTTTATTTCCAATTATTTACTTCAAATTACTAAAGAAGAAAAAATTGTTTCTGGCGGTATATTGTATTCTAAATTAAAACCACAAAAAAGTCAACTTTTACGATGGAAATATGGAAATTGTAGAGAAGCATTAAA
The DNA here is from genome assembly GCA_943324545.2 of Chitinophaga pinensis. Taxonomy (GTDB): domain Bacteria; phylum Bacteroidota; class Bacteroidia; order Flavobacteriales; family Flavobacteriaceae; genus Flavobacterium. The sequence goes on along the minus strand of CALPMA020000002.1, from coordinate 34,450 downwards.
TACAAAAACTAGAAAAAAAAACCCCTATTTAAGACTTTTGTCTTTAAATTTTATGATCAAAAAATCTGTCTTTAATAAAGTTAGTTTTAATGAAACTATACCTAATTTAAGACATGAAGACACTCTGTTTTCATATAATTTAAAACAACATAATATAAATATAGAACACATTGAAAATCCGGTTTACCATCTCGGAATAGATGAATTTGAAATTACTATCAAAAAAGAAAACGAATCATTAAATGCTCTTAAATATATTATTGAAAGCAAGCTTATTCCATTTGATTACATTGGCTTATCTAGATTACTTTTTCTCATCAAGAAAATGCGATTACTATTTGCATTAAAATTATTTTTTAAAATAACAAAGCCTTTATTAGTTAAAAATTTAGCAAGTAAAAATCCATCATTATTTATTTTTGATATGTATCGATTGGGTTATTTGGGAAGTTTATATTAAATTATTTCTCTCTTTAAAATTGAATCCCATTGATCCATTATTAATTCTAATTGATATTTATTTACTGAACTTTTGGCTTTATTACCCATTTCAATGCGTAAATTTTCATTTTCAATCAAATATTCTAATTGTTGAATAAATTGGTTTTCGTTTCCATCTTCAATCAAAAACCCATTTATATTATTTTTAATAATACCTCTTGGTCCACAAGGGCAATCATAAGAAATACATGGCAATCCCGAAGCCATTGCTTCTATAAGTACCATTCCGAAACCCTCATAACGTGAAGTCATTAAATATATTGATGATTCTAAATATTTTTCATTTATGTTTTTAACAGGTTCGCAAAAAGTAATATTTTTATCAATATTTAGTTTTTTAGCCAAGTTAACTATATCAAAATCAGGATTAGATTTCCCATAAATAGTTAGGTTCCAATCGGGGTTTTTAATAATCACTTTTTTCCAAATTTCTAGCAATCTATCAAACCCTTTTTCATAGGCATGACGGCCAACTGCAATAACATTTTTATGTGATAAAGTCGAAAATTTATCAGTTGAAAACCATAAAGGATTCGGAATTACAATACTATTTTTCACTTTCCATTCTTCAATGCTTTCTGGAGTTTCTACAATAAATTCATTAAAATTAGAGGCTCCAAATCTATTGAACCATATATTTAATTTTGAAATCCAATTAAAAATAAATAAGGACTTTACAGGGCTTTGTTGAATATAAATGGAATTATGACACTCATATATAATACGAATATTATTTACAATTAAAGAAACAATATAGGCCTTGTAAATACTATCAACAATAATTATTGTATCTGGCTTTTCTATTGCAATTAATTTCTTAATTTCCTTGAAGTATTTATATAAAAATTGAAGTCGGTTTCCACTTAAATCAATATCAAACAACTTAATTTCCTTTTCCAAGGGATAAAAAAGATTACTATTACCATTATTTTGAGTCACAATTGAAATATCGTAGTTGTAATTTTTTACCAGATAATTTGCTTTTAGACATAAAACACGTTCTAAACCTCCAACGGAATTAATTTTGGGTGTTAAGTAAAGTAGTTTCATAATCAATTTTTTTGATAAACCCCAAATATTGCATCAGAGGATTTTGAATGTTCTACAAATGCATCTTCCTCTTCAAACAATCTGATTAATAAATCTTGTGTTTCTTTATGCTCATTAATGAAATTATGAGCGATACCTTTTAAAAGAATATGAAGAATATTCCACCCTAAATTGGTTTGTTCTAATACTTTAAAATTGTTATTCAGGGCTGAAACAATATTATTTGAATCGGGTGCTTCAGATGGATCAACTAGCCACATTCTTATAATTCCTGGTCTATAAACTTTATTTTTGATTGATTTATTATCATATAATACTTTGAACTTATTTGGTATTTTTTTAAGTAAAATATTGGCTATTTTTAGCTGTTCTTTAGTCCATTGCAATCTGTTTGGGCCAACATATTCATTAATAACTAAAATCCCATTTTCTCTCAATAATGATTTTATATCATTTTTTAATAAATCAAAAACATCTTCAAAATGATGTAAACTAGAACTAAATAAAATAACATCAAAGGATTCATTTTTGAAGTTAAGTTTTTTGAAATCACCACTTTGATATTTTATATTTACTTTCATTTCGGCCGCAAGTTCTTCTGCTTTCAAAATACTTCTTTCTGAAATATCAACACCCTCAATAGACGAAAAGCAATTAAATTTAGCAAAGTTTCTATCATGAATACCCTCTCCACAACCAATGGATAACAATTTTAAATTGGTTTTATCTTTAAGATATTTATTATAAACATACTCTTCATATTCAATGTTTTCATTTCCGGAAATCATATAATTCCATCTTTTTTGAATAGCAGGAATCAACCAAAAATCAGAAGAAGATTTAAAGAAATCCCATTTTGATTGAATACGAGACTTCGAAGACCAATTGAGTTTGGATATAATGAAATGTATTCCTTTTTGTCTTACTTTATGATAAAGATCAATAAAATCACCAACAGATATTAATGTAATTTGGGAAGACATAGGAAACTAAAAGTTATTGGAATTTAAGAATTCATTGAAATTACGAATATAGTCTGATTCTTCAAATACATCCGAGGCCAAAACTAAACAAACTGCACCCGAGGAAAAATTCTCTAATTCGCGCCAAATACCAGTTGGGATATGCAATCCAATGTTTGGTTTATTCAATAAATAACTTTTCTTTTCTTTTCCATCATTTAAAGTAACTTCAAAACTTCCGCTTAAGGCAATTAAAATTTCATGTTGGTTAATATGGGAATGACCACCTCTAAATGCAGTACTTGGGACATCAAATAAATAATATATTCTTTTTAATTCAAAAGGCAAAACATCATTTTGAACAAAGGCTAAATTTCCACGTAAATCTTCAATGGTTGGAATTTGGAGCAAACTTATTTCACTGATTTTTGTCATAATTTAGGTATTTAATTGCATTAAATCTAACCATTGCTGCCCTATATTCTCTACAGAAAAATGGTAGCTACTTGGTAACGCATTTTCCTTACAAATAGTATATAATTCTATGTTATTAAACAATAAATTCATTGCTTCTGTCAATTTTTCTACCTTCTGATTTTCAACTAACAAACCATTACATTTATCTTTAATAATTTCACTTGGACCGGATAAACAATCAAATGAAACTACTGGTATTCCACAAGTTAAAGCTTCTAAAATTACATTTGGCATTCCTTCATTCGAGCTACTCAATACAAAGAACTTTGCTCTTTTTAGATAGGAATATGGATTCTTTTGAAACCCTAAAAAATGCACTTTATCTTGTAGCTTATATTTATTGGCCAATTTTATATAATCTGTCTTTTTTATTCCATCACCAAGTAAAACTAAGTGAATATTTTGATGAGGCAATTCCGATTTTGAATAAGCGGTAATTAATTTATCGAATTGTTTTACCTCGGTTTCCATTTGACCAATTCCAATAATATATTCAAAATTAATTTCAATTGAATCCTTGAAATTTGTATGAATCTCTTCAATATTAATTGGATTATATATGGTTTGAAGGTTAGTTAACAGGTGCTTGTGTTCAATAATTTCTTTAATTTTATTGGTGACAGTTACCATTTTGTAGGAATTACTATATGTAAATCGGGTTAAATACGACCAATTTGACATATAATGATCGATTAAATAACTGTGCACTGTATATATAGTTTTCGATTTATATAATAATTTGGCAATTAGTAATTCCTGAAGCGGCTTATTACGAAATCGAAAATCAATAACAAAATCAAAATTATTCTCTCGAAGATAATTTCTGAGGAATAAGTAGCGGTTGAGCTTATTAAAAATACCGTTATATTTATTTTTTAATTTACCAAGATTAATTAGTTTACCTGAAAAAGGGTAAGAAACTTCATCAATTACTATAATATTATGAACTTCAATTCCTTTCTTTTCGAAAAAAACCGACAAATTTGCCATTACCCGTTCTGCACCTCCAATTCCTAATCGGTAGCCAATTAAAGCAATTTTAGTTTTTTTGTTAGGTAATATCATCAACGTTTTCTTATTTTCGTATCAAATATAACTCTTTTAGAAAAATATGCAAGAAAATCCACTTGTATCAATAATTTGCTTGGCTTACAATCACGAGAAATTTGTGATTGAGACTTTGAATTCTGTTATCAAACAAAATTACCAACCAATTGAATTAATAATTGTGGATGATTGCAGTATAGACGCTACGAAGTTGGAGATCAACAAGTGGTTATTATCACATCCTGAAGTACAATTTATTGCCAATGAATTTAATATTGGAAACACTAAATCATTTAATAACGCACTAAAAATTGCCAAAGGAGAGTTCATCATTGATTTGGCTGCAGACGATTTACTTCTACCAAATGGAATTCAAATGCAAATTAATGCATTCCAGAAAAGCAAATTCAAAAACTTAGGTGTTGTTTATGGAAATGCAGCGATTATAAATGAAGATGGGAGTTTTAATTCTTATTATTTTCCGATTGATAAAAATGGAAAAGTCATTTCAAAGAGAATTATTGGAGATATTTATAGTTCCGTTATAACAACTGGAGATAGCATTTGTTCAGTATCCGCATTGATTAAGAAAAGTGTTTTTGATTTTTTAGGCGGCTATGATGAGACTTTGGCTTACGAAGATTTGGATTCATGGATCAGAGCTTCAAGGGAGTTTGAATTTGATTTCATAGATGAAATTCTAATCAAAAAAAGAACGGTTGGCAATTCTTTAGGATCTAATTTCTACCAGAAAAATCATAGTATTAATATTTCAACGTATAAAATCCTTAGAAAGGCATTACAATTAAACCGATCCAAAGAGGAAGATTTGGCACTTCAAAAAAGAGTTCACTACGAAATTATTCACTCTTTTAAAAATCAAAGTTTAATTTTATTTATTAAGAATATTGGACTCCGATTAACCATTTCATGGAGAAAGAATTTCAAGAACTATTCCAATTAATCTTGATTTTTTCTAATTAATTTATTGAGTGGAGTTTCAATGTAAAGGTAAAGTACTATTGAAATTAAATTTAAAGAGAACAACACAAACCACTGATTTTCAGAAATCTTATTCAACACAGTGACGAATATTCCAAGGTGAATAAGATAGAATATATAAGAGCTTTTACCCAATAATTGTAGCACTTTGCTACTAAAAAAATTAGAAATAAAAGTCTTTTCTTTAATCAGACCTAAGAATAAAGGTGCAATTCCAAAAACAGGCAATACGATTGTATTTATAATTTTTCCTGTTAAAGTATCTACCCCAAAACCCCCATTACCCTTCAATAAAACTAGTGAGCAAATACTTAGGATAATTCCTAATAACCCGAAATAAGTCATCCCTTTAAATGTTGGCGAATATTTTCTTATTAACAAAGCTAATCCTATACCCACAACAAATTCTGATATTCTTCCGAAGAAAGTGAAATCCAACATGAAATTAGTTGATTTCATAAAACCCTTACAATCAAATCCACTAAAATAATAAACCAATAAAAGTCCCAATCCAATAAAAAACAAAGGAATTAAAATTAGGTAGACTCTAGTTTTATTAATTAAAATAAAAAATAATGGAGCCGTAAAATAGAAAAATTCTTCAACAGTTAAAGACCAACCTTGAGCAATTCCGGTAAATTTAAGATCGTCTGAAAAACCTTTCAGGAAAGTTATGTTATAAAAATAATTATGTAAATCAGCCCATCCATTTTGAGAATAAACAATTGCAAAAAAAACAAATGTAAGCGTGGTTAATATAAAATACATTGGATAAATCCTAGCAACACGTTTAATTAGATAATTTTTGAAATTAAAATTAGGATCATCAAAATATCTGTTACAAATAAGAAACCCACTCAACACAAAGAAAATCGTAACACCAATATGAAATTCATTAAAAAAATCGTGAGTGAAATTTCCAAAAGACGCAATGGTAAAAGGATTGTAATGGTGAATAAAAACCATAAATGCAGCAAGTGCACGAATTCCGGTTAGCGCAGGAAAATTTACCTTATTCATCGTTTTTAAATTTGTTTTTAATCTTTATAAAATAAGAATAAATAGCAACTCGTTTGTTTAATTCTATATAACAATAGTATATTGAAAAAACTAAAATCAAGCCTATTGGATAGTATGCATAAGGATAATCGATTGTAAAAGTGATTGTACTAGCTGATATCCCCATAAAAAAGCAAACCAATATTATCTTCAAGGTATCTTTTCTAATTGAAAAATTGTATTTGTTTTTCAAAATAGGAATAACATAAATAGCATATAATAAAAACTGAATTAAGCTTGCAATTCCAATACCTATTAATCCTAAAAAGTGATATAAAAAAAGAGTTGAAACCAATAGGAAAATATCACTAATAATTTCTAGTTTAAAGTAAAATTTATTATCTCCTTTTGCCAATATAATAAAGGCCAATGGCCAAATTACCACCTTAACTATAACAGCAAATAATGCCGCTTTAAATATTAATAAAACTCCTAAAAAATTATCAGAGTAGAGTATTTTAACCAAAATTGGGCCACAAAAATACAAGAAGATTATAGCTGGAGTAATTAACAACAACCCCATTTCAATCTGATCGTTAACCAATTCTTTTACTTTAGAATTGTCATTTTGAACTTCTGTAATTCTGGGATAAAAATCGGTTCCCATCGCATTAAAAATAAGACCTACATAGGAAACTAGAATAACCGAACTCACTTCAAATAATCCAACAATTTCAGCACTTGATCCATTTCCATTCAAATATAATTTAATTAAATAGCTGCATATTTGACCAAAAATAACATTTATTGAAAGTAGAAATCCCATTTTTAACAACGGTTTCCCTTTTTGAAATGTTTCGTAAAAAGAAAGTGAAATATTAACAATTTTAATATTTCTTGTATAATATAAATTAACTGCAAAATTGATAAAACTAGAAACCAAAATAACAGCTAAGATTCCATCAAACTTAAAAAAATAATAGATTGGGATAGTAAAAAGCGTGATTAAAATAGAAGTTACAACATTTGAAATTGCTATCGATTTTATCATACGTAGACCCTGTAATAAAGCAATTCTACTTGTAGTTAAATTGGCAAAAACAAAATTTACGGAAAGGATTACAAACCAGAAATAATAATCTGTGTTACCAAAAGTAAGTTTACTAAGGGCTTTTGAAAAAATAATGGTTGCAAATGCTCCTAAAATAGCCGTGAGAAAGGACCACCTCTGTAGGACTATAAACCTTTCAGATAATTTATTTTGGTCATTTTCTGCATTTGCCAAAGTCACTTCACGCGCTCCAGAAATATTGATTCCAAAACTTGTTAACGAAGTAATAATTGCAATTGTATTATTTAATAAACCCACAATTCCAATACCAAAAGGACCTAAAAAAATTGCTACAAATTTAGATCCTATTATACTAACAAACATTTTCATTGCTTGTCCAAATCCAAATATACCAGTGGCATTTAGAATGATTTTATGGGAATTTTCTTCTTTTATAATTTTCATTTAATAAATAATACAACTGAAAGTTAAACCTAAAAATACTATTATCAAAAAAGTATGATTAAACGATTTTATAAATATGTCCATGAATTCAATTTTTGAATCACAAAATCAATTTCTGTATCTGTCATTACTGGGCTTATTGGCAAACTTAAAACCTCATCATGGATTTTTTCAGTTATCGGTAATTGTAAATTATTCCATTGAATAAAAGCCTTTTGTCGATGAGGAGCTACAGGATAATGTATCAATGACTCTATTCCATTCTGTTTTAAAAATTCTTGTAATTCATTTCTTTTTGGAGTTCGAATTACGAATAAATGAAAAACGTGGTTGTCAGAAAAATCCCAAAATGGTAAGATTATATTATCATTATTAATTTCTAGCAAATAACGCTTTGCTATCTTTTTTCGAATTTGATTTTCGTTGTCTAAATTGGGTAATTTTACATTAAGAAATGCTGCTTGAAGCTCATCTAAACGAGAATTAACTCCTACAAAATCATTGTAATATTTAACATGTGAACCGTAATTTCGAAGTGAAAATAATACTTCAGCTAATTGATCGTCATTAGTAACCACTGCACCAGCATCGCCAATAGCACCAAAGTTTTTTCCTGGATAAAAACTAAAAGCTTGGGTATTTTTTGATTTACTATTATTCAAAATAGCCCCATGAGATTGAGCAGAATCTTCCACTACAATCAAATTATTTTTATTCGCAATCTCGTTAATGGAAACTAGATCAGCTAATTGTCCGTAAAGGTTAACCGCTAAAATTGACTTCGTTTTATTAGTTATTTTTTCAGAAATTAAATTTGGATCTATAGTGAAGGTTTCAAATTTTGGCTCAACCAAAACAGGGACTAAATCAGCTTGAATAATTGATAAAATTGTTGCTATATAGGTGTTTGCAGGGACTATTACCTCATCCCCTTTTTGGATTTTACCCAACTCAATATAAGCTTTATAAATTAAAGTTAAAGCATCAAATCCATTTCCCACTCCAATACAATATTTTGCTTCACAATAGGCAGCATAATTTTTCTCAAAAAGTTTAACTTCATCACCTAAAATATACCAACCACTATTTAAAACACTTTTCAATTTATTTTGAAATGCATTTTCATAAGGCTGATTTATCTTATTTAAGTCAAGGAATTTTATCATATTAAAATAGTGTCTAGTAATTGATAATTTGAAGTTTCAACTTCGTAAAAATCTTGAACTAATGTATTTGCTCCAAAACTTTCTTTCCAAAAATTGATATTTTTTACAATATTTAATCCATTATTTTCATGTGATGGTCCAAAATCAAAGTACTCTTTTCCTTTTGACACTTCATTGATTAAGAAATCGTATAAATAATCAATACTTCCAAGTAAATTATTACTCTCATTGCCTGAAATGTATTGCGGTTTTACAACATTTTTAGTAAAAAAAAGAGTGGTTCCGCAAACTAGCTTGTCATTGTGATAAACATTAAAATGCTTAATATTATCCGGGAATTTTGCTTTTAAAGCGATTATTTCATCTAAGGAATGAACCGGTTTTGAATTGTATTTATCCTTTAAGTTTGGAATTAGGATATCGTTCCAAAATGATTCAAAATAATCTTCTTCTTTAATAACTAAATTTAATTTATTTCCCCTATTGATACATTCCCGTCTAGATTTAGAAATCTTAAAATTAGTATCTAGATTAATAACAGAAATAGCATGTTTCAAAGTAGTTTTTCCTCCGCAAATTGGAACTAAATAATCAATTTCATCTGAAAAAGAGTCACAATATATAGATGGAATACTTTTAATATTTAGTACCGAAATGGCATTCTCATTTAAAAACTTCAAAATTGCTTTAAAAATATAAATTACATTATATAATTTTGAATTTAATGGCAATACCAAACCACCATATGTAAGACCTTGATGAGAATAAACTTTTGCCCCAACTCTATTTGCTGGCAAAACTGCAACTAATTTATCTTGATCAAATACCATTAACGAAAAATCTTCAAAGCGATCGGAATGGTACTCCATAAAATTCCTATTGAATAGAAAAGTAGCGTTTTTGGCGGTGCAAATAAATGCATTCCAATCACTAAAATAGTTAGAATTATATATTTTAACTGTGTAATTTTTCAATTTCAAATTTTAAACTTTGGAAAATTAATCATTTAATTTTATTCGATGAATATTTTAATTAAAATTAATTAGTATTTTTAATGAATTATTTAATTATAATGAAACAACTGATTCAAAACGCATTTTATGCAAGTATATTACTTATTACATGTACCGTTTATGGACAGGATATTTCATTATTTCAACAATTCAATGGAAGGTATGATTTTATATTTATTGGAAACACACTAAATCCAATAGAAAATTCATTTCAAACAACCCCAGCCGTATTAACATCTTCATCCGCACAATTGTCATTAAACACTGGCGACCAAATTGAAAAAGCTTTTTTATATTGGGCTGGTTGTGGAACTGGTGATTTTGACATAAAATTAAACGGTCAGGCTATTAGGCCAGATCGTACTTTTAGTATTCAAAGAGTAGCTTCAAATCTTGTTTTTGACTATTTCAGTGCTTTCAAAGATGTAACTGATCAAGTTCAAGCTACAGGAAATGGAATTTATACAATTTCAGATCTTGATGTTTCTGGATTTATTAATTTACATGCCCAAAGAAGTACCAATTTTGCTGGTTGGGCAATTATTTTGGTTTATAAAAATCAGAATTTGACTTTAAATCAATTGAATGTTTATGATGGAATGCAATCGGTCCCAGATCAGGTAAATATTACGCTTAATAGTTTGAATGTTATTGATAATAATAACGCTAAAATTGGTTTTCTTGCATGGGAAGGTGATTCTGGAATAGCAGTAAATGAAACATTAAGAATAAATGGCACTCCAATTGGTAGTCCACCTTTAAACCCTGTTAACAATGCTTTTAATGGCACCAATAGCAATACAAATTCGAATTTATTATACAATATGGATTTGGATGTTTATCCTATACAAAATAACATAACAATTGGTGATACTTCGGCACAAATTCAACTAACATCAAGTCAAGATTTTGTAATGATTAATGCTATTGTAACAAAATTAAATAGCCAACTTCCAGATGCCGTCATAGTTATTAATAGCATCGATAATCAATGTGATTCAAGATCAATTACGGTGTATTACAAAGTAACTAACCCAAATTCTACTGCAGTTTTACCTTCAAATACACCTATCTCTGTATATGCTAACGATGTTTACTTAAGAACCGTATATTCTCAAACTAACATTCCTATAGATGGAAATGAAATTGGGCAAATTACAGTTGAAATCCCTAGTTCTATTGCAAATATTTTTGATTTAAAAATGATGGTTGACGATATTGGAAATTGGACTGGAATTATACCTGAGATAAATGAAGTTAACAACAAATTCGTAATGCCAGTTGTGCTTTCTATATCTCCATTATTTAATACAGTTTCAAATTTAGAATCTTGTAATATTGGGAATTCAAAGGGAAAATTCAATTTTTTCGATTACGAATCATTAGTGAAAATCAATTCTTCAGATACGGTTAATTTTTTTGAATCACTTGAAAACGCTCAAAATAACTTGAATCCTATTCTAAATTCCACTAATTTCATTGCGTTGAACACCCCCAAAACAATTTATATTCGTTTGGACAATGGAAGTGCTTGTTATAGCATCACTTCATTTATATTAACAACAAAAAACTGTCCGCCTATTGTCAACAATTTTGTTTCTGCTGATAATGATGGTTTTAATGATACCTTCCATGTTGAAGGATTAAAAGATATCTTTTTATACCATAAAATTTTGATATATAATCGCTGGGGGAAATTAATTTGGTCAGGAAATAACAATTCAAATGAATGGGACGGATATGCCAATAATGGACTTTTGATAGATGACAATCAAATTCCATCAGGAACGTATTATTATGTAATAGAACTAAACGATTCTGATTATAAAGAACCATTAACCGGATATATGTATTTAACAAAATAGTTTTCAATTAATAAATAACCTCAATTTCTCTGATTATATTTGCATTGAATTAATTAATATTTTCATTTTGAAACAAATCACATCCGCTCAAAATCAATACATAAAGTCCCTAATACAATTAAAGGAAAAAGCAAAATCAAGAAAACAAACTGGCACGTTTTTAATTGAAGGAAAAAGGGAGATTATATTAGCAATAAAAGGTGGTTATTGCATTGACACCTTATTATTCTACCCCGAATTAATAGCGGAAAAGGAAATTAATAAAATAGTTCAAAACACTACCAATGTAATTGAAATAAACAAAGACATATTTGAAAAATTAGCTTATCGTGAAAGTACTGAAGGCCTAATCGCAGTTGCAAAATGTAAAACTTTTAGTTTATCCGATTTACAACTTAGTGAAAATCCGTTGCTATTGATAGCGGAAGCACCTGAAAAACCAGGAAACATTGGAGCATTATTAAGAACTGCTGATGCAGCAAATCTAGATGCAGTGATTATTGCAAATCCAAATGGAGATTTATATAATCCTAATATTATTCGATCTAGCGTGGGTTGCTTATTTACAAATCAAATTGCGACTGGAACTACCACTGAAATTATTTCGTATTTAAAAACTAAAAATATTAATTTCTATTGCGCTACATTACAAAATTCAACTTCCTATCATACCCAAGATTACACAGAACCTTCAGCTTTGGTTGTTGGTACCGAAGCTTCAGGATTATCTCAAGAATGGCGAGAGGCTGCAACGCAAAATATTATTATTCCAATGCAAGGTGAGATTGATTCTATGAATGTTTCTGTTGCAGCGGCAATATTAATATTTGAAGCAAAAAGACAACGAGGACTTTAATATATTGTTAATAAATAGCATTTGCACAATTAATAAGTTATTCATAATTTTAAAAATTGAATAAAATAGCTATGACAGAAATCGAAATAGAGAAAGAAAACAAGGCTATTGCCCAAGAATACAAAGAACTTCTAAGAATAAGTTATCAAAAATTAACTGCTGACGATAAAAAATTAATCAGAAAAGCCTTCGATGTTGCCGTTGATGCCCATCAAGAACAAAGAAGAAAATCAGGTGAAGCGTATATATTTCATCCCATTGCTGTTGCTAAAATTGTAGCCTCACAAATAGGTTTAGGACCAACTTCAATTGCTGCAGCATTACTACATGATGTAGTTGAAGATTCCGAAATTACTATTGAAGACATTGAAAAAATGTTCAATCCTAAAGTTGCCCAATTGGTAGATGGATTGACAAAAATTTCTAAAATTCAGAAAGATTTAAATTCTTCTATGCAAGCGGAGAACTTTAGAAAAATGATTCTAACATTAAATGATGACGTAAGGGTTATTTTGATAAAATTGGCTGATCGACTTCATAATATGCAAACTATGGAATCGATGGCAGATTATAAACAAACAAAAATTGCTTCTGAAACTTTATATATTTATGCTCCTCTAGCCCATCGATTAGGACTTTACAATATAAAAACACAACTAGAAGATTTAGGTTTAAAATATACCGAACCAGATGTCTATAAGAACATCGTTGATAAAATTAAAGAAACAAAAGAAGAGCAAGACGAATACATCAAAAATATTTCTGATGTGATCCAAAAGTCTCTTGATGAAGAAGACGTTGATTACATTATTAAAGGCCGACCTAAATCCATTTATTCTATTCGTAGAAAAATGAAAGCTCAAAATGTAAGTTACGATGAAGTTTATGACAAATTTGCCTTACGAATTGTATATAAATCGAATTCCCACGATGAGAAATTTTTAGCTTGGAAAATCTATTCAATAGTTACCGATCATTATCGTCCAAGTCCAAGTAGATTACGAGATTGGATTTCCTCCCCAAAATCTACGGGTTATGAAGCGCTTCACATTACTGTTATGGGACCTTTAGGGCGCTGGGTAGAGGTTCAAGTTCGAAGTGAACGAATGGATGAAATTGCCGAAAAAGGATATGCTGCTCATTACAAATATAAACAAGGAGCAACTGAAGAAAGCGGATTAGATATTTGGTTAAACCAATTGAAAGAAGCATTAGAAAACCAAGAAAAAAATGCAGTAGATTTTGTTGAAGATTTTAAAATGAATCTTTATTCCAAAGAAATATTCGTTTTTACGCCTTCCGGAGAAATAAAATCACTTCCCAAAGGAGCAACAACATTGGATTTCGCATTTAGTATTCACTCCGAAATTGGAGTACGCACCCGAGGAACAAAAGTAAACGGAAAGTTGGTGCCACTAAATTTCGAATTAAAAAGCGGTGATCAAATTGAAGTGATCACATCTGACAATCAAAAGCCCACACCACATTGGTTAAACTACGTTACTACTTCAAGAGCAAAAACCAAAATTAAAAACGTATTAAACGAAGACACAAAGAAAATTGCCGAAGAGGGAAAAGAACTTTTAACTCGAAAATTACGTCATTTAAAAGTTAGTTTAAATGAGAAAACAATTAATGAATTGGTTGTTTTCTTAAAACTTAAAACAAGTTTGGATTTATTTTATAAAGTGGGAAATGGCTCCATTGAAAACCAAAAATTGAAGGATTTTGCCGCCCTAAAAAGCAACTCTTTTATTAATTTCTTCAAGAACAAAATTAAACGTTCTCCATCAGCAAATATTGAGCAGATTTCAAAAGAGGAGATTATTTCTAATTATGATTTATTAGTATTTGGCGCAGAACAAGATAGATTAGAATACAAATTATCAGCTTGTTGCAACCCCATTGTAGGTGATGATGTATTTGGTTTTTTAACCATAAATGAAGGAATAAAAGTGCACAAAAAAGATTGCCCAAATTCATTAAGTATGCAATCTAATTATGCCTACAGAGTAATAAAAGCGAAGTGGATCGATTCGTCCCAACAAGAATTTAAAGCCATTTTAATTATAACAGGGATGGACTTTTTGGGACTTACCAATGAACTTACGAAAGTTATCTCAAGTAATATGAATATTAACATTCAAAGTATTACACTTACTACCGAAGCTGGTTTATTTAACGGGAAGGTTGCAGTAATTGTTAAAAACAATAGCATACTTGAAAAAATGATGGCAAAAATCCGCAAAATAGAAGGAATAGATAAGGTAACCAGAGTTTATAAAAATTAAAGTTTTTAACAATCAAGTTGAAACATTTTATTTTTAAAATAATAATTTATCTTTGCAGAATATGACACTAATTTCAGTTGATAATAGTAAGAATCAAGAAATTGTAAAAAATGTTTTTACATTATATCTTGAAAATAATGGACACAGGAAAACACCTGAGCGCTATGCTATACTTCAAGAAATTTATGATAGTGAAGATCATTTTGATGTGGAACATCTTTATGTGAAGATGAAAAACAAAAATTATCGCGTTAGTCGAGCAACACTTTATAATACCATTGAACTTTTATTGGATTGTGGTTTAGTTAGAAAACACCAATTTGGTCAAAACCAAGCGCATTATGAAAAGTCTTATTTTGACAAGCAACACGACCATTTAATTATGACAGACTCTGGAGAAGTAATTGAATTTTGCGATCCTAGAATTCAAATGATTAAAAAAACAATTGAAGAAATATTTGATATTGAAGTTCACAATCATTCCTTGTATTTATACGGAACAAAAAAAGTTAAATAATGAAAGCAAATGACTATTTTAAAATAACATTTGTTTTTGTATTTGTTTTTTCTTTAGCCAATCAAATTGTATTACAATTATTTGATGGTTTAGAATCATTTAGTATAAAATTCTTACTGAAAATCTTATTTGTATCTACTTTAACTGCACTTATTTTAGGGATATTAAATTACTTTTTCAAAGTAGAATTCATCAAAAATAGAAATAAAAAACAACAATAAATAGCAACACACAAACAACAAGTATAATGACCGTAGATTTATTATTAGGATTACAATGGGGAGATGAAGGAAAAGGAAAAATTGTAGACGTACTTACTTCAAAATATGATATAATTGCTCGTTTTCAAGGAGGGCCGAATGCAGGTCATACTCTAGAATTTGATGGAATAAAACACGTTTTAAGAACTATACCTTCTGGGATTTTTCATAAAAATTCAATAAATATTATTGGAAACGGAGTCGTTATTGATCCGGTTGTTTTCCAAAAAGAAATCGAAGGATTAGAACGTTTTAATTTGGATATCAAAAATAAATTAATCATTTCTAGAAAAGCTCATTTAATTTTACCAACTCATCGTTTACTAGATGCAGCTTCAGAAGCGTCAAAAGGAAAAGCCAAAATTGGTTCAACGTTAAAAGGTATTGGCCCAACTTACATGGATAAAACCGGTAGAAATGGAATACGTGTTGGAGATATTGAATTGGAAGATTTTAAAGAACGATACAGAGCTTTAGCAGACAAGCATGAGGCTATGATTAAATTTTATGATGTTGCCATTCAATACAATCTTGCTGAACTAGAAGTTGAATTTTTTGAAGCTATTGAAGACTTGAAAAAACTAACTTTCATTGATAGTGAGGAATATTTACATCAAGCTCAGAAAGAAGGGAAATCGATACTTTGTGAAGGTGCTCAAGGTTCATTATTAGATGTTGATTTTGGAACATATCCATTTGTAACTTCTTCGAATACTACTGCTGCTGGCGCTTGTACTGGTTTAGGAATTGCACCTAATAAAATCAAAGAAGTTTACGGAATTTTCAAAGCCTACACCACCCGTGTTGGAAGTGGCCCTTTTCCTACTGAAGATTTTGAAGAAGATGGAGCTATGATGGCAAGTGTTGGAAACGAATTTGGTTCGGTTACTGGTAGACAAAGACGTTGCGGATGGTTGGATTTAGTAGCTTTAAAATATGCAATCCAAGTAAATGGTGTTACCCAATTAATGATGATGAAAGGGGACGTATTATCTGGATTTACAACTTTAAAAGTTTGCACACAATACAATTATAAAGGACAAAATATCACTCATTTACCCTACAATATCGAACCTGAAAATGTTACTCCAATTTATAAAGAATTCAAAGGTTGGAAAGCAGATTTAACTGGAATGACTTCATATGACGAGCTTCCTATAGAATTAAAAAAATACATTGACTTTATTGAAAAAGAAGTTGAAGTTCCAATTAAAATAGTATCTGTTGGTCCTGATCGTAAACAAACAATAACAAAATAATAAATGAAACGCTTTGAGAAATCAAGGCGTTTTATCTTTAGATTAAATTAATATGAAAGAACCCAATTTATTTAAAGCCTTTTTTGAAAGTGAAAAAACAGGTGGATTTGTATTAATATTTGCAACTCTAATATCTTTGGTATTAGCAAATTCTATTTTTCAATTTGATTATCTTCAAGTATGGAAATACCAAATTGGTAATCACAGTCTAACAGAATGGATTAACGACGGATTAATGACTATTTTCTTTCTTTTGATTGGATTAGAATTAGAACGTGAAGTATATATTGGAGAACTTTCCTCACTAAATAAAGCATCATTGCCATTAATAGGAGCTCTTGGAGGAATGATCATTCCCGCATTGATTTATGCCGGATTTAATTATGGAACAACAACACAATCAGGAGTTGGAATACCAATGGCTACAGACATTGCGTTTGCAATTGGAATACTTTCGCTATTAGGAAATAGGGTGCCAATGTCATTAAAAATATTTCTTACTGCCTTAGCTGTTATTGATGATTTAGGGGCAATAATTGTAATTGCGATTTTTTACACTTCAAGCATTTCTTTAATGAATTTAGGAATTGCACTAGGGATTTTAGCAATATTATTTATTCTAAACCGACTAAAAGTTAACAACCTAATTCCCTATTTAATTGGAGGAATTCTAATGTGGTATTTTATGCTAAATTCAGGAGTTCACGCTACAATTTCAGGAGTTTTATTGGCTTTTGTTATCCCCTTTGGTGATGGAGGTAAGAAAAATATTTCTTATAAATTACAACACCTTTTACACCAACCAGTCACATTTATCATCTTGCCATTATTTGCTTTAGCAAACACATGTATCGTTTTAAATTCCAATTGGTATCTAGGTTTAAGTCATTCCAATAGTATCGGGATAATTCTTGGATTATTTATTGGAAAACCAATAGGAATTTGGATATTTTCCTATGTAGGTGTACTTG
This sequence comes from Chitinophaga pinensis, assembly GCA_943324545.2. Taxonomy (GTDB): domain Bacteria; phylum Bacteroidota; class Bacteroidia; order Flavobacteriales; family Flavobacteriaceae; genus Flavobacterium. The sequence continues at coordinate 16,698 of CALPMA020000002.1, read as the reverse complement.
TAGGAATTGGAATATTACCTAAAGGTTTGAATTGGAATTCTATCTTTGGAGTGTCAATTTTAGGTGGAATAGGTTTTACAATGTCTATTTTTATTAGTCTCTTGGCATTTGAAGCAAATGTCGATATCATCAACTCAAAAATTGCAATTTTAATCGCTTCAACAGTTGCTGCAATAACTGGATTTCTCTATTTAAAATTCACACTAAAAAGAGAATAATCAAATTCGGTGAAAGCAATTAATAAATATATCTTAATTTGAAGCAGCATTGTTTCCTTTTTCTTAAATTTGGCAAAAAAATTATACCTTTGAAAAAGTACTTATTTCTTATTTATATCTGCATCTTACTATTTTGTTTGAATACAATAATGGCTCAAACTCCAAAGAAAATTATCATCGAACATTCCGATTTTGCAGATATCAACCAAATTGAAATTCCTGATGCTGCGCTATTAACGGGTAACGTTCGCGTAAATCATGATGGGGCGATATTAACTTGCAATAAAGCCTATTGGTTCCAAAAAGAAAACTACATCAAAGCCTTTGGAAATGTTCAGATTATTCAAGGTGATTCTCTAACAATGTCCAGTAAATATGCCGAATACAATGGGAATATCAAACAAGCGTATGCAACTGGAGAAGTAGTTTTGAGATCGCCAGATATGTCTTTGGTAACTGATACATTGAACTTTAATAGAAATAATCAAGAAGCATTTTATTCAACTGGTGGGGTAATTAAAAATAAAGGAAATACGCTAAAAAGCAAGTCTGGAAAGTATTTTGTTGCTCAAAAAAAATATCAATTTTTAACAGCTGTTATAATTAAAACACCTGAAAATTTAATCAAATCAAACCACTTAGATTATTACACGAATTCGGGTCATTCGTATTTGTTAGGACCGTCAACAATTGATGGAAATGACAATAAAATCTATACTGAAAATGGATTTTACGATACCAAAAAAGACATTGCGCGATTGCAACGAAATTCTAAAATAGAATACAACAATCGTTTGATAGAAGGCGATAGCTTATTTTATAATAAGAAAAGAGGATTTGCATCAGCAACCAATAATGTGAAAATCACCGATACTGTTAATAAAATAATTGTAAAAGGACATTACGCTGAAATTTACAAGTTTAAAGACTCTGTTTATGTTACCAAAAGAGCATTGGCGATTAGCTTAATCGAAAAAGATTCTGTTTATATTCATGCTCAAAAATTAATGATTACCGGTAAAGAAAATAATAGAATAATTCGTGGTTTTAAGGATGCAAAATTCTACAAATTGAATTTAAGCGGTAAATGTGATTCCATTCATTCAGATCAGAAAAAAGAACTAACAAAACTCATTGGAAGACCAATTCTTTGGAATTTTGAAAACCAAATGACCGGAGATATTATGCACTTAATTGGTAATAATGAGACCCAACAATTAGATTCTCTCAAAGTATTAAATAACGCATTTATAGTCTCCAAAGATACTCTTGGAAGTGGATTTAATCAGGTGAAGGGACAAAATCTATATGGTAAATTCAAAGATAAAAACCTTGATAACGTTGACATTATTAAAAATACTGAAGTCATTTATTACATGCGAAATGACAAACAAGAACTTATTGGGATTAATAAAAGTGTATGCAGCAAAATAAATCTAAAACTCGATAAAAACAAAATCGATGATTTGACTCTTTTTGAAAAACCTGATAGCGAAATTTATCCTGAAAAAGAACTGCCAGAAAACGCTAGAAAATTGAGAGGATTTACATGGCGTGGAGACGAACGAATAAAATCCATTGACGATTTATTTACGAAAGAAGAAAATGAAATGAACGATAAAATTATCAAAGAAAGTAAAGCTTTAAAAGCAAAAGCGGATGTTCCGATGAAAGTTCGAAAAGAAACTCTAGAATACAAAGACAATTAAAAAAATAAGTTGAACAAAAATTTTCTGAAATACCAAGCCCAAACTTCTCCCTACCCACTTGGTATGGAAGTTTCGCACGCCATTGGGTCTTATATTTTTGATACCAAAAATAAAAAATATCTAGATTTTGTAGCTGGAGTTTCTGCTTGCACACTAGGGCATCAACATCCAAGAGTTAATAATGCTATCAAAAATCAGTTAGATAAATATTCGCACGTTATGGTTTACGGTGAATATTCTCAGAGTCCAGCAGTAGAATATTGCAAATTATTAGCCGATCACCTTCCCTTTCCATTAAAGAAAACCTATTTGGTTAATTCGGGAACCGAAGCCACAGAAGGAGCATTAAAATTAGCTCGACGCATTACAGGCCGAAGCCAATTAATATCATGCCACAATGCCTATCATGGAAATACAATGGGTTCGCTGAGTGTGATGGGTTTTGAAGAACGCAAACAGGTTTTTCGTCCATTAGTTCCCGATGTCAATTTTATCACTTTCAATAACGAAGATGATTTAGAGAAAATAACCACAAAAACAGCTGGAATAATATTGGAAACTATTCAAGGCGGAGCTGGATTTATAAAGCCATTTAACGGATTTCTAAAAAAAGTACGTGCTCGTTGCACTGAAGTGGGTGCCATCATGATTCTCGACGAAATACAACCGGGTTTTGGTAGAACAGGGAAATTATTCGGTTTTCAAAACTACGATGTCGTACCCGATATTGTAATAATGGGAAAAGGAATGGGAAGCGGAATGCCAGTAGGTGGATTCACAGCATCTGAAGAACACATGGATTTATTAAGTAGCAACCCTAAATTAGGGCACATAACTACTTTTGGAGGACACCCGGTAATTGCTGCAGCATGTCTCGCAACATTGCAAGAATTAACTCAAAGCAACTTGATGTCGGATGCAATTCAAAAAGAAAAATTGTTCCGAAAACTCTTAATTCACCCCTTAATAAAAGAAGTTCGCGGCGAAGGATTAATGTTAGCCGCAATAACAGAAAACTCAGATATCACCAACAAAGTAATCCTAAAATGCCAAGAAAAAGGACTTATTTTATTCTGGTTATTATTTGAAGGTTGCGCTATCAGAATCACTCCACCGTTAACCATTTCAGAAATTGAAATTGAAGAAGGCTGCGAAATAATTCTTCAAGTTATGGACGAGATCTTAAAAGAAATCTAAGTTTTATATAACTATTCCTGCTATAATTAAAATCGTAAATATTGCTTCATTCTGAGCAATATTAAGGGATTTTCCTCTCTATCAGGGCTAAAATAATTCGTTATTTTCGATTGTTTTTTGTTAATTAAATTGTTCACAAAAAAAAGACTCGAATTCCTACAATAGAATTATATTCCTACCTTTATTTAAGGATAAATTAAACAAAATAGCATGCATATTAGCGACGAAGAAGACGAGTACAAATTATCCTTATCTAAGTTTGAGTCGATGTTGAAAACCAACAAAGTGCTCTTCTTTGATTCAGAAGAATTTGAAGAAATTGTTCTTCACTACCTGGATATGGGCAAGCCAGCTTTGGCAAAAAAAGCCCTGAAATTAGCGCTAGAACAACACCCAAGATCTACTGGATTAAAATTGGTCCAAGTCGAAATGCTAATTTTTGAAGATAAACTAGATCACGCTGAAAAGTTGCTTAACGAGTTGTATGCAATTGAACCTAACAACGAAGAAATATATATCCAAAAAGCAAATATTTTTTCAAAAAGAGACAATCACGAAAAAGCCGTTGAATTACTTCAAATTGCTCTCAAATATACCGATGATTATGCTGATGTATATAATTTAATTGGAATGGAATACCTTTTCATGGATAAATTAGAATTAGCCAAAGAAAATTTCATCAGATGTTTAGAGGAAGATACCGAAGATCAAGCTGCTTTATATAATGTAGTATATTGCTTTGAATTTTTAGATAAAAACGAAGAAGCAATTGAATATTTAACCAAATACACAGATAAAAATCCTTACAGTGAAATTGCTTGGCATCAAATTGGAAGATTAAATTATGGTTTAAAAAAATACGAAGCAGCACTTCGCGCTTTTGAATATGCTACTTTAATCGACGATGAATTCCTGGGAGCTTACATGGAAAAAGCAAAAGCTTATGAAAGACTGAAAATGTATGAAGAAGCCATTGAAAGTTACAATCGAACAATCGAATTAGACGAAGCAACTTCTTATGCATTACTTAGAATGGGTAAATGTTATGAGAAATTAGGAAAAAAAGCGCTAGCAATAAAATATTTCAATAAAACAGTTCACGAAGATCCTTTATTAGACAAGGGCTGGATTGCTATTACTGATTTTTATGTTCGACAAAAGAAATTCGAAAAAGCACTATATTTTGTAAATAAAGCGTTGAATATTGATAACCAAAATCGTTTTTATTGGAAGCGTTTTGCTGCAATCAATAAAGAACTGAATTTATTTGAAGAAGCTGAATTTGGTTATAGAAAAGCGGTTGAATTTGGTGATTACCAATTAGACACTTGGTTATTTTGGGTTGATATTCTTCAATATTTAGGGGAATTTGAGAGCGCAATTCACACTTTATTGCAAGCCTCAGAATATTTCCCAGAGGAATACGAAGTGGAATACCGATTGGCTGGATTGTATTTTATGATTCATGATGATTCCAAAGCAAAATTTCATTTAAGCAACGGACTTCGTTTGAGTTACAGTAATAAAACCATCCTTGAAGAATTATTTCCTGTGGTTTGGGTCCGTAAAATAGTTCAAAACGCAATCAGTAAATGTTCAAAATAATTAATGAATGGCTAAACACCAATTTGGATTAGTTGGGAAAAATATCAGTTATTCTTTTTCGAGAGATTATTTTGGTGAAAAATTTCAAAAGCTAAATTTAGTTGACTATTCCTATGAAAATTTAGATTTTCAAAAAATTGAAGAATTCCCTGAATTCATTAAAAAAAATCGAATACTTTCCGGACTCAATGTTACGATTCCTTATAAAGAAGCTATCATTCCGTATCTAGATAAATTATCAAAGAAAGCTGCAGAAATTGGGGCTGTAAATACAATTAAAATTACAAAATCAGGGAAGTTAAAAGGTTATAATACCGATCATTTTGGATTCAAAAAATCTTTAGAACCCATATTGAATACCAATCATAAAAAAGCACTCATTCTAGGAACAGGCGGCGCGTCTAAAGCTGTTGCTTATGCCTTAAAACAATTGGGAATTCCGTTTTTATATGTTTCTCGAAATGCTGATATAAATACTATTGGTTACAACCAATTAAATAAAAATACCTTTAAGGAATTCCAAATAATAGTAAACTGCACACCTGTTGGTACTTCCCCAAACATCGATTCGTGCCTAGATATCCCTTATGAATATTTCACCAAGAACCATATCGCCTTTGATTTAATCTACAATCCTGCTGAAACGATGTTTTTAAAAAAAGCAAAGGAACAAGGGTCAACTATAAAAAATGGAATGGAAATGTTAGCGCTACAAGCGGAAAAATCTTGGGAAATTTGGAGTAAATAATTCCAGAAAATAGAAACTTTCAAAATAATCTACTAGTTAAAATAAAAAAAAGTTTAAATGTCAAAAAATCTTTGAATTTTGATTGGTCTTTTGCTATCTTTCGAGCTTTAAATAATATGAACCTTAAACATTTTAAAAATGTTAGAAGAAAAGAATGATAACCTGTCAGTTCAACAAAACGAGACAGATGGAAATGTAGAAAACGAATCGCAAGAAGTGGTTCAAATAGAAGCTGAGGAAGTTGAAGTAGTACCAACGGAAACTATTTCTGAAATAGAAAATGAAATTGCTGAAGAAGTTACTACTGAAACAAGTGATGCAATTGCAGCTATTGAAAATGAGAATGCCGCTGAAAACGAAGATGAAACGCTAAAAGAGCGACATGAAATTCCAATGTTGGATTACGAATCGTTGTCGATGGAGGAATTGATTGCTGAATTGGAAAAACTTAGCGCAATTGAGAAAATAATGTCTGTTAAAGACCAGGTTGAAGAAATCAAAAATTCTTTTTTATCAAAATATAATCATTTTTTAGATGAGAAAAAAGAAGAGTTTACAGCTGAAAACCCAGATTCAAAAGAAGAATTTCATTATCATTTTCCTTTAAAATCTAAATTCGATCAATTGTATTCTACTTATCGAGATAAAAAGAATGCCCATTTTAAAAATTTACAAAATAATTTAAAAAGTAATCTAGAGGTTCGATTAGCAATTGTTGAAGAATTAAAAGAGCTAATTAATCCTCAAGAAAATATAAAGGACACCTTAAAACATTTTAACGAATTAAGAGAGCGATGGAAGAATGCAGGTGCTATTCCAAAAGACAAATACAACCATGTTTGGAATAATTATCATTTCCACGTTGAAAATTTCTATGATTATTTACACTTGGATCGTGAAGCGAGAGATCTTGATTTCAAGCATAATTTAGACCAAAAACTAAAAATAATATCACGAGTAGAAATTTTAGTAAGTGAAACTGATGTAAATAAAGCATTCCGAGAATTACAAGATTTACACAAAATTTGGAAAGAAGATATTGGCCCTGTTTCCAGAGAACATCGTGAAGAAATTTGGATCCGATTTAGTGAGTTAACGAAACAAATGCATGATAAAAGGGAATTATTATTTGAAGCGCAACGAGGAACGGAGAAAGAAAATTTAGAACGAAAAATAGAAATCATTGCTCAAATTGAAGTATTAGCAACTGAAAAAGTAAATGCTCATAGTCAATGGCAATCTCAAATAGATAAAGTTGAAGTGCTAAGAGCCGCATTTTTTGCAACCGGAAAGGTTCCTGCAGAAGTTAACGAAAGTACTTGGACCAATTTTAAATCTGCCGTTCGAAATTTTAATACTTTTAAAAATTCCTTTTATAAAGATATTAAAAAAGAGCAGCAGGATAATTTGAATAAGAAAATAGAGTTGGTAGCCAGGGCAAAAGCACTTCAATCGAGTGAAGATTTTGCAACTACAACTCCATTAATGAAGCAAATTCAAGAAGAATGGAAATTGGTTGGACATGTTCCAAGAAAATTTTCAGATTCTATTTGGGCTGAGTTTAAAACAGCTTGTAATCATTATTTTGAAGTTTTAAAAACACAGAAAAATGAAGCCAATTCTGAAGAAATAGAATCGTTTGAGAAAAAGAAAGCTTATTTAGAACAGTTAAGAGAATTCCAATTAATAGGGGAACATAAAGCCGATTTAGATGCTATTAAATTCCACATTGAAAACTGGAAAGGTTTAGGGAAAGTTCCTTTTGCAAGACGCCATATAGAAGGAAAGTTCAATAAAATATTGGATGCTTTATTTGAAAAATTAAGCTTAAGCAAAAAGGAAACAGAAATGGTTCGATTCTCTAATAGGGTTGGAAATTTATCCGAATCTAATGATACTCGAAAATTAGAAAATGAAAAGATTTTCATCATGCGTAAAATTGATGAAGTTCAAAATGAAATCTTTCAATTAGAGAATAACATTCAGTTTTTCGCTAACACCAAAAATGCAAAGAAAGAAAATTCAATCGTGTTGGAAGTTAGAAAAAATATAGCTGCTCAAAAAGAAACTCTTGATGTTTGGAAAGAAAAGCTAAAACAAATTAGAAGTATAAATATTGAGTAAACTTCATATTGTAAACATAAAAAAACCTCGCAAAGCGAGGTTTTTTTTGTGATGCAAGTTGAGGGAAATATGAGCTAAAGAGGGCTATTTTTCTTTGTAAATAGTGAGTACATAACTAAAATATAAACAAGAAAAATAATAGCATTTGTAATTACTAAACTTAGAACAGTAAAATTAATAAATGTAAATAATAAACTACTAATCATTGCTAGTAAGAAGAAAACTCCTGATACAACTCTAACCTTTGTACCTGAGTTAGTAAATTCGAAATTAGTTCCAAGTAAAAATATCAGGGAAGTAGAAAAAATAACAAAATTTCCTAAACCAAAAATCATATTGTTGTAATTTTCATTAAAAATAGAAAAGCCATAAGATATTAATGCACCTATTGCTATGGCTATAATAGTTTGAAATAAATCAACTTTCATTATCTTTTAATTTAATTTGAATCGTGGGTTATTAAAGTATTTAAAAAATTGAAAAATTTAATTTGATTTTTCAAATTTATTACTATAAAATGGATTAATTTAGCCCAAAATAAGCCCATTTATTTATGAATAGTAATACTCACCAACAATTAAAATTAGAAATTCAAAAACAATTTGGAAGCACCATAAAAAAACAATCCCATTTAAAATTGCTGTTACTATCAATTGAGAATAGCACTAAAAAGAATATTGGTTTTAATACTATTAGGCGCTTTTTTGGATTCTTAAATTATACCAATCCCAATATAAATACCCTAAATATTCTCAGTCAATATTTAGGATATCCAAATTATAGTTCTTATCAAAAAAATAAGAATAAAGATGATGATTGGTTTATTTGGAATCAAATCATCAAAATAGAATTAGGTGAGTTTATTAGTGAAGAAAATATTGTTTGGCTTCAAACTCAAGTAAATTCTTCTGACTATCACCTTAAAATTGCCTCCATTTTCAAAACGTTAATTTATAGAAAAAAATACGATAGTTTAAATTTATTTCTTGATCCTAGAATTTTCAATTTCGATGAACCCGAGAGATTAAAACTAGCTTCTAATATTTGTTTACTTTTAAGAAGTTTAGATTCCAAAACAATAAATGAAGTTGTAAAAACATTATCCTCAAATATCACTTTTAGAGAAAATACAATTCATTGGTTTGTTGATTACACCAATTTTAATGGTTATTTTGGAGAGATTATAAAAGAAGCTAAAAAATTTATTGATCCTGAAAGTCATGAATTGCTTTTTTTTGATTTAATTCAAAACTTAAATAATTATTTGTCCTGCAAAAAAAATTTAGAACCCATTAATTTAGATAGAATTAAACCTAATTTTTTTATTGCATTAAAAGGGAGGTGTTACGGTTACAACCTGATTTATTTTAAAGAATTAAATGATAATTTAGGATATGAGACAACTTGGAAAAAATTATTAATTGAAATTAAAAATACCGATCAAATTCATCTATTTACCATTGAGATTTTTCCAGCTTTACTTTTAAATAAAGATTTAGACAAAACCAATTATTTGATTAATAACTTTTATGAGGAACTCATGACTTTGGAAAACTGGAGTGGTTATCCTTTTCAAGCTATGATATTAATTGCACAGTCGATCCAGTTTATGAATGAAAATAAAATTAAAGAAGCGACTATTAGTTTCGAATTAATATCCTTGTCAAAATTTAGTCTTTCCTATATTGATTACGTTTTACTATTTTATTATATCGTAGAATATAAACTTGGAAAGTTAAATCAAATACACATAGAACAATTAAAAGAAATAGAATTAAAGTATAAAAAAATAGTCCTTAAAACAGGGTTCAAACACTTTACTTTGAAATTTTTAAGAGAATATTAATTGTTAAAATGATTTAAATCTAAATACAATAGGAAGGCTCCAATTAAAATTAATATAAAAGAATACAAAATAGTAGAATTTATTTTCTCTTTTAAAAATAGATTTCCCAAAAAAATGGTAATTATTGGAACTGCTAATGATAATAGCGATGAAATTATTGGGTTAGTAATTTTTAAACCCATGAATCCAAACCACACCGCTAAAAATATTATTATTGACATAAAAACTACTAATATTATTTTGTTAGTACTATTTCTAATTACTTCAATTATTACTTTTTGAGGTTGTAATAGAAAAAAGGTAATTCCAAAAACAAAAACTGTACCTTCTTGAATTAATAGTGACGCCATAACAGGTATAGAAACTTTTAAATTGTACCAATGCATTAGTCCTGAGAAAGAAAAAAATAATGCCATTAAACTGAGTAGTAAATATTGTTTAATGGAATTGTCTGCAACTTTTTCTTTTTTTAGTTGAGATAGATAAATAGCAAATCCAACAATGATAAATGAACTTCCAATTATATAATATTTGATATTTAGATTTTCAAATATTATTAAATAAGTAACCGTAATTAAAATGGTTAAAAGGTTAAAAATTCCATATTGTATCAAACTACCATTTTTGAGAGCAGATACCATGCAAATTAATCCTAAAGCACCTAATATAGAGGCTATTAAAACGAATTTTAATTGTTGCCACGTAATAGTGTTTAAAAATTCAGGGGCTATAAAATAAGACCAAATTAAACCCAAGATAATTGTAAATGAAGATCGTAATGCAATTACAAACCAAATGTTTGAATCTGAAAGTATTTTTTTCCAAAAATAATTATTGATTGAGTAGAGAAAAATGGATAAAATTAAGAAAATCATATCTTACCTCTTTTTTGCTTCTTCCCAAAAAACATCCATTTCTGCTAAAGTCATTTCCATTAATGGCTTTCCCAATTCCTGGGCTTTTGACTCTAAATATTGAAACCTCTTAATGAATTTTTTATTTGTACGCTCTAAAGCATCTTCAGGATTGATGTTTAAAAAACGGGCATAATTAATCATCGAAAAAAGTACATCACCAAATTCCGATTCCATTTTATCTTGATTCCCAGCGGCTACTTCAACTTGAAATTCTTGAATTTCCTCTTGGACTTTATCCCAAACTTGATGGGATTCTTCCCAATCAAATCCTACGCCTTTAACTTTATCTTGAATTCTACTTGCTTTAACTAATGCTGGCAAACTCTTAGGAACACCTTCTAAAACTGACTTTTTACCTTCTTTGAGTTTTAATTTTTCCCAGTTTTGTTTCACTTCTTCTTCATCTTTTACCACAACATCACTGTATATATGGGGATGTCGATGAATTAACTTTTCACAAATTTCATTACATACATCAGCAATGTCAAAATCCTTGGTTTCGCTACCAATTTTAGCATAAAAAACTATATGCAAAAGTAAATCTCCAAGTTCTTTTTTGACTTCATTCAAATTATTATCCAAAATAGCATCCCCCAATTCATAGGTTTCTTCAATGGTTAAATGACGTAAACTTTGCAATGTTTGCTTTTGATCCCAAGGACATTTTTCTCGTAAATCGTCCATTATAGATAATAATCTATCGAAAGCTTGAAGTTGGTTTTTTCTATTGTCCATTTGAAAAAGTTAAATTCTTAAAGTAATTAGTGTAAAAATAATAAATCCTGTCAGGATCACCTCTTGACAGGATAAAAATATATTCGATAGGTAATAAAATTATTTAGATTTTGCTTTTTTAGCAGGTTTTTCCACTTTTTCTGCCTTAACTTGTTTTACCACTTTATTTAAAACTTCTTCGGCATTTTCTATTTTAGATTCTTCTTTAGTAACCAGCCCTTTTGCTTGAAGCATGTTGTACCAGTTAACTATTTTTTTAATATCTGATGGATAAACTCTCTCTTGATCATAATCCGGAAGGACTTCAAGAAAATAAGCTACTAATTTAGAATTGTCTTCTTTGTGAGAAATCGCAGGACCATTATCTTCTTTTTTTGCAATAGTTCTCATTATTTCAGTTAATGGTTTTTCTTCAGAATAGGTGTAAACAGAAATTTCAGAAAGCAAGCTTACATTACTTTTCAATCCTACCGTCATTTTCTTACCATCAATCAATGATTCAGCAACAAAACCGGTTCTAGTTTGAATTTTTAACTCGAATAATCCAGGTTTTCCTGCTATTGCTAATATTTTATCTAATGTCATTTTTATTTAATTTTCTGTTTTTTTGAATTTATTATCTTCCTTTTTTATTACAAAATTTCATTCTATAGTCTGGGCGAGCTTTCCCATCCATTATATTTTGTAGTTTTTTCTTAATCAATTGTTTCTTCAATGATGAAATTAAATCGGTAAATAAAATTCCTTCGATATGATCGAATTCATGTTGAATCACTCGAGCAATTAAACCGTCAAAAACTTCTGTTTTAACAACAAAATCTTCATCACAATATTCTAAGGTTATTCTCTCGTTTCTAAAAACATCTTCACGGACATCAGGAATACTAAGACATCCTTCATTAAATCCCCAAATTTCGCCTTCTTCTTTTATCATTTTAGCGTTAATGAAAGTGCGTTTGAAATTTTTTAATTTCAGCTGCTCTTCTGCTGCCAATTCATTATCTTCACCGAAAGCAGCAGTATCTATTACAAATAAACGAATACTTAATCCAACTTGAGGAGCTGCAAGACCAACACCACAAGCATTGTACATGGTATCGTACATGTTAGCAACGGTCTCTTTTAAATTAGGGTAATCAGATGAAACTGTATCAGCTACTTTTCTTAAAACTGGGTCACCATATCCTACAATTGGTAAAATCATTTAATTATTATTTAAGACCTGAAAATGAAATTCAGATAATTTAACTTATAATAGTTGGCAAAAATAACAAAAAATACAAGTTGAAATCGGTAATTAACAAATTAAATTTAATGTGATTCAAATTGGCAGCAAAATAATTTAAAACAGTACTTTAAACTATTATTTGAATGAAAGTATACTATCTTAAATAATCTTGTAACATTATTGTAGCAGAAATCTCATCTAGTAATGCTTTATTTTTTCTTTGATTTTTATTTAAGCCGCTATCAATCATGGTTTGAAATGCCATTTTGGAGGTAAATCGTTCATCGACACGAACCACTGGCATATTTGGGAAAAAGCTACTAAATTTTTTTACAAAAGCGGTAATAATTTCAGTACTTTGTGAAGGTTCTCCATTCATTTTTTTGGGTTCTCCAATAAGAACTTTTTCTACCTTTTCTTTAGCAAAATAATCTTTTAAAAAATCAATTGTGGTTGCCGAAGGTATGGTTGTTAAACCTGAGGCGATAATTTGCATTTCGTCTGTAACAGCTATTCCCGTTCGTTTTTGTCCGTAATCAATTGCTAAAATTCGAGGCATTTTTTAAATATTTATACAAATATAATCAAAGTAAATTAACTAAATATGTTGCTGATAAATTGATAAATAAAATCCAATTATAACATTCATGAAAATAAACAAAAAAGTTATCTTTGCGTAAAATATTTTAAAATGAACAACTTACAAACAATTATAGAACAAGCTTGGAACAATAGAGAATTGTTAAAAGAAAATACAACTACAGACGCAATAAGAAAAGTGATTGATTTACTAGATTTAGGAACTTTAAGAGTTGCCGAGCCAATTGGAGGTATATGGCAAGTAAACAAATGGGTTAAAAAAGCTGTTGTAATGTATTTTCCTATACAAAAAATGGAAACTTTAGAGGTAGGTATCTTTGAATATCATGATAAAATTCCATTGAAAAGAGGATATGCAGAAAAAGGAATTCGTGTAGTCCCAAATGCTGTTGCGAGACATGGTGCTTATATTTCAAAAGGGGTTATTCTAATGCCTAGTTACGTTAATATTGGAGCCTATGTTGATGAAGGAACAATGGTAGACACATGGGCAACAGTGGGAAGTTGTGCTCAAATTGGAAAAAACGTACATTTAAGTGGCGGTGTTGGAATTGGTGGTGTTTTAGAACCGTTACAAGCTGCTCCAGTTATTATTGAAGATGGCGCATTCATTGGATCAAGATGCATTGTGGTTGAAGGAGTTCATGTGGGTAAAGAAGTGGTATTAGGTGCTAATGTTTGTTTAACTGGTTCAACAAAAATTATTGATGTTACTGGAGAAAAACCAATTGAAATGAAAGGGTTTGTTCCTGCAAGGTCAGTAGTAATTCCTGGAAGTTACACCAAAAAATTTGCTGCAGGTGAGTTTCAAGTTCCTTGTGCATTAATTATTGGAACTCGCAAGCCTTCAACCGATTTAAAAACAAGTTTAAACGACGCGTTGAGAGAATATGATGTTGCCGTTTAACTGAGAAATCACATCAAAATCTAAACATATAGAAATGATATTAAATTCCATTAACAAAAAAATTACATCTTTTTTAAATTTGTCTTTTTTCAATAATAGATTTATTATCATATCATTATGGATTATTATTTCATTAATAGCTGGTTTAATTAAATTAGATATTAATGATATCAATAATTACAAAATTTTCAAGAATGTCTTTTTTCACACCATTGACAAATTACCTTTATACAAAGAATATCCACTAGAATATTTTGATCACAACCATTACGGACCCATATTTAGTTTATTAATAGCTCCGTTTGCTGTGCTTCCCGATTATTTAGGAATATCTCTTTGGTCTTTATTTAATGCTGGGGTTTTAGCATGGGCGATCACTCAATTACCATTAAAATCAAAGCAAATAAATGCTATACTTTGGATATGTTTACATGAACTTTTAACTACATTACTAGGATTGCAATTTAATCCAATGATGACAGCGATCATCATTCTGTCTTTTGTATATATAGAAAAAGGAAAGGATTTCTGGTCGGCGTTTTTTATTATTTTAGGCGTTTTTGTGAAATTATATGGGATTGTAGGATTGGCATTTTTCTTTTTTTCAAAGAATAAAATCAAGTTTATTCTATCGCTTTTTTTCTGGAGCGCCGTTTTGTTTACATTGCCAATGTTAATTTCATCACCTGAATACATTATCCAAACCTACCAGGAATGGTTTGCTAGGTTAGTTGAAAAAAATAGCGAAAATACAGGATTAAATTCCTACCAAGATATTTCCTTAATGGGAATGATTAGAAGATTTTTCCAAGATAGTTCTATCTCTAACTTACCCATTTTAATTGGTGGAGTAATTTTGTTTGGGTTACAATATTTAAGAATAAAAGAATATAAAGTTGAATCCTACAGATTAATGCTATTGGCTTCAGTATTGATTTTTACAGTGATTTTTAGTTCAGGATCAGAATCACCAACGTACATAATTGCCTTTGTTGGCGTAGCAATTTGGATTGTAATTCAACCTAAACCTATTTCAAAATTATATATAGGATTATTTATTTTTGCTTTAATACTAACTAGTTTATCGCCTTCTGATTTAATTCCGAAATTTATAAAAGACAATTATATTCGTCCTTATGCATTAAAAGCATTACCTTGTGTCTTAATTTGGTTTGCAATTGTATACGAAATGCTTAAAAATAAATTTAAAAACTACCATTCAATAACTCATTGAAGATGACTTTACAAAAGAAAATATCTATTGTTATTCCTTCATTTAATGAGGAAGGAAATATTAAAATTATAGTTAACGCACTGAATGAAGTACTTCAAAAATTAAATTATAATTACGAATTAATTTTTGTAGACGATGGAAGTAGCGACAAAACTTTGCATATTTTACAAGAAATCTCAGCTACTGATTCTAATGTTTACTATATAGAATTGTCTCGAAATTTCGGACATCAAAACGCATTAAAAGCAGGACTGGACTTAGCCTCCGGAGATTGTATAATTACCATGGATGGTGACATGCAACATCCACCAGAAATGCTGCCGCAGCTAATTGAAAAATGGGAAGAAGGTTATGATATCGTTTACACCCGAAGATTAGAAGACAAGAATCTTCCCGCTTTCAAAAAAATAACTTCAAAATATTTTTATAAATTCATTAATTCTATTTCTGAAATTAAGATTGAAGAAGGAACTGCCGATTTTAGATTAATGGATAAAAAAGTATCTACGGTGTTTTTTGCTTTTAGTGAAAATGAACTTTTTATCCGCGGACTGGTAAACTGGGTTGGTTTCAAACAATTTGCTATCGAATATATACCAGCTGAACGTTTTTCTGGAAATAGTAAATATACCGTTAAAAAAATGATGCAGTTTGCACTAAAAGGCATCACTTCATTTAGTATTCGTCCCTTATATATATCAATATTTCTAGGTATTTCCCTCTTTTTATTATCTTTATTATTTTATATTTTGTATGTTTTTTATAGTATTTATTACGGGCATGTAATATCTGGATGGGCATCAGTAATTTTTACAATCGTAATCTTTGGCGGTCTTAATTTAATTGTATTGGGAATTATTGGTGTTTATGTTGGTAAATTATTTATGCAGTCCAAACAACGACCAAATTATTTAATTAGAGATACCAATTTAGAAGAAAAGAAATGATATTATTGAGTTTTGATATTGAAGAATTTGACATGCCATTTGAATATGGTAAGACGATCAGTTTTGAAGATCAAATGAGTATTTCTATTGAAGGGACTTCTTTAATATTGGATTTATTGGAGACACATCAGGTAAAAGCTACCTTTTTTAGTACCGTAATTTTTGCAATTAATGCACCCGAAATAATTAAGCGAATTATTAAAGATGGCCACGAAATTGCTTCTCACAGTTATTATCATAGCGATTTTAAAATAGAACATTTATTAGAATCAAAAGAAAAATTAGAAGAAATTACCAATACTAAAGTGATCGGTTTTAGAATGCCACGAATGCAACCTGTAGATGAAAAAGAAATTTATAAAGCCGGTTATATTTACAATTCATCAATAAATCCAACCTATTTACCTGGTAGATACAATAATTTTTCGAAGCCTAGAACCTATTTTAAGCAAGATGGCGTTTGGCAAATACCAGCATCGGTAAGCCCAATATTCCGTTTTCCACTTTTTTGGCTTTCCTTTCACAATCTTCCGCTTTGGTTGTATAAAATAATTTGCAACCTTACTTTTTTGAAAGATAAATACTTAAATATCTATTTTCACCCATGGGAATTTACCAATATAAAAGATTTCAATAGATTTGGTTTTCCAGGTTATGTATCCAAAAATTCTGGAATTCAAATG
>CALPMA020000001.1 GCA_943324545.2 Chitinophaga pinensis | reverse complement strand
TTTTCTTCCATTAGCAGAAGCCATTCTGTCCATAAATCCGTGCTTATTTCTTCTCTTTCTTTTCGATGGTTGAAACGTTCTTTTGCTCATTGTTTGTTATCTTTAAATCTTGTATTAAAATATCTTGATAGGTTTTACTAAAATAAATTTCTAAAACCGAGTGCAAATATACAAAGAGTTTTATTCTTTGCAAGTAGTTTTGTAAAAATATTTTAAATTCCTTTTACTATCTTTGCAAAAACAATTAATCAAATATTATGTTTCACAAAAACATCAAACTAATTTTAGCGGCTCTTATTATAGGTTCTGGAATATGGAGTTTTACTGATGGAGAAATAGGAAATGGCATTTTCTTTATTTTCTTATCGTTAATTCCGGTCTTTTTATATTTCAAAAATGAATTTATTTTATTGGCTTTTTTAAAGTTAAGAAAGCAAGATTTTCCGGGGGCTCAAAAGTGGTTAGCCTATATTAAAAACCCAGAAGCTGCATTGGTGCGCAAGCAACAAGGTTATTTTAATTACCTTCATGGAATTATGTTATCACAAACTAATTTAATTCAAGCTGAGAAATATTTAAAAAAAGCAATTGAATTTGGATTGTCTATGGATATGGATTTAGCGGTTGCAAAATTGAATTTAGCTGGAGTTGCGATGTCAAGAAGAAGGAAATTGGAAGCAACTAATTTATTGAATGAAGCTAAGAAATTAGATAAACAAAATATGCTTAAAGATCAGATTTCTATGATGAAAGAGCAAATGAAGAAAATGTAATTTTTATAATTTAATATAAAAAGGCTGTCCATTTCGACAGCCTTTTTTAATTCAATAAATTTAATTAATGGGGAAATCAAACTTAAATTGTAAGTTTCCATTTTTTTTAAAATTTATAATTAATTGTGGTCATAATTTGTCTTGGTGCAATTGGGTTCATGCTGTAATTTTCATGCACCGTATAATTGAGAACATTTCCAACATTGGATAACTTACTTAATATTGAAAATGATTTCCATTTATAACCTAAAGACAAATCAAATGTAGCGTATCCATTGATAGGTATTAATCTGTCGGGCATAGTTTGACCATAGGTATTGTTCCAACCGCCCAATCTTTCACCAATATAATTTCCAATTACTCCAAGACTAATTCCGCTTAATTTCCCATAGTTTATAGTATAAAAAGCACTAAAATTTGCGGTATTGTAGGGAGTTCTAGTTAATCGTTCCCCTTCTACAAAACTGCCAAACGCACCGTTTGATTTAGTAAATTTCATATCATTATAGCTATATCCTGCCAAAATAGTTAACCCTTCAATTGGACTTGATGAAATATCTATTTCCAACCCTTTACTCGTAGTTTCTCCATTTAAGGTTTTAATATTACTATTGGCATTAGGAGTTCCATCTAAATTCAGCTCGGCAGTTTGGGCTAGATTATTATTAATTATGGTATAAAATGTGATATTAGTGCTTATTAATCCCTTAAAACAATCTTTTTTTAGTCCAATTTCATATTGGTCAATTATGGAAGGTTTCAAGGTTTCATTGTAAATGGTAACTCCTGTATTTGGAGTAAATGAGTTGGAATAACTCGAAAAAATTGAAGTATTATTTGTTGGTTGGTATACTATTCCAATTTTAGGTGATAAAGCCCTACTTATTCTTTTGTCATCTTTTGAGATGCTATTTGAAATTAAGTTATTGTTTTCCGCTTGTGCTTCTTGCCACGACCAACGAATTCCAGCCAATATTTTAATTTTTTCTTTGATTGAAATTAAATCCTGGATATAAATTCCAAAGTTATTGGTAGTAGTTTGAACAATTCTAGTATTTGTAGCTTCTGGAATTAAGGTATTCTGAGGGTATAAATTTAAATTGTAAATATTTATAGTGTCATTAAAAAATGGATTGAATACATAAGTATAAACGTCTGCAATTGAATTATCAATATCCAAACCGGTAAATAATTGGTGTTTTATTTTTTCAGTTTTGTAAGTTCCTGAAAAGTTTATTTGGTTTGCAATTAACTGTTCCTTGATTTTGTATTGACCGAGTGGTCTATTCCAATCACCGTTTTCAGTTGGTTGAATTCGCTCTGTACCTTTCCAAGAACGCTCAAAATTTTGAAATGCGGTATTAATATTTAGTTTCCAATTTGAATTAAGTTTATGTTTAAACTGGCTTGAAAAATTGGTTTGAAAGGTTTGTCCATTTGACCAAGTTGCACCTAAATAAGTATTACGAGGAATATCGGCAATAGTTTTTCCAATGGATCCTGTTCCAAAATCGGGTGTCCAATTGTCTTTTAGATAATCGCCTTGTAATGTAAATTCTGATTTTATACTTTTAAGTAGTATTGATGGATTGATATAAAAGCGCTCTCGGGTTACAACATCTCTAAAGCTATTTGCTTTTTCATAGGTTGAAATCATTCTATAGGCAATCTTTTTCGAAATAGGACCGTACAAATCTATAGTTGGTTTATTGAATGAATAACTACCGGTTTGGTAAGAAATTTCTCCACCATTTTTAAAAATCGGTTTTTTGGTAACCAAATTGATTATTCCTCCAGGAGTTACATTTCCAAAAAGTAGCGCTGATCCTCCTTTTAAAACTTCTACTTTTTCTAAAGTTGCCACTTCAGGCATAGAACCAGAGTTGGTGCGAAAACCGTTTTTAAATACATTGTTAGCAGTCATATCATAGCCTCTTGACCATAATGATTCTTGAGCTCCACCTCTTGAGGAGCCAACATAAACGCCATTTACATTTTTTAGAACTTCGCTTAATCGAATCGTTTGTTGTTGTAATAAGGTAGAATTTCCAAGTATTTGGACACTTTGAGGTAAGTCGAATGGTTTTATTTCTAATCCCGATAATATGGTTTCCTTTTTTCTATTGGGGCTTTCTTTTATTTTTATAATTACTTCTTTTAATTCATTAATTTCTTTATTAAGTGTAAATTTCACAAAATAAGTTTCATTCTCTTTAACCAGAATTTCCTTAGTTTGTTTCTTTATTTTTTCACCTTCCAATACTAATGTGTGAATTCCTAATGGGAAATTTGGAATCATAAATTCTCCTTTTTCATCGGTTTTAATCATAATTCCTTTTTTTTCTTGTTTGATAATTAAATCGGCAACAGGAAAACCATCTGTAGATTCAATTTTTCCTTTTACAATACCGGTGTTTTGACCGTAAAGATTTATGAAGTTAAATAGAAGTAAAAAGAGCAACTTTTTCATATTTATTTAGACTGATTAAAAATAAAGTGCAAATGTAGTTACTGAATTTTATATTTCAAAAGTTATTTAGAATAATTATTAATAATAATATTTATCTAGCTGATTTTGTGAAAATTACAAGTTAAATTTTTTAAGAAATAATTGATTTTTTCACAACGTTTGCTCTAGCCCTGACGGAAGCGGTATCCCAAACTTTTTAGTGTGGATATAGTGGAAAGCAGGATAAAGCTCCAAAAAAAATGTAAATTTGATAACTTTATTGTATCAACTATTTTTTGTAAATTTGCACACTTAAATAAGGAAAAATAAAATGTTAGATAGACTTCAAATAGTTAAACAACGTTTCGATGAGATATCGGATTTGATTATTCAACCCGATGTAATTAGCGATCAAAAGCGTTATGTACAATTGAATCAGGAATATAAAAGTTTAAAAGCACTTGCCGATAAACGAAATGAATACATTGTAGTTTTAGGTAATATTGATGAAGCAAACGAGATTATTGCCGATGGAAGTGACGCCGATATGACGGAAATGGCTAAAATGCAATTGGAAGAAGCGAAAGACAGATTGCCTCTTTTGGAAGATGAAATTAAGTTTTTATTGATTCCAAAAGATGCGGAAGATGCGAAAAACGTGATGGTGGAGATTAGAGCCGGAACCGGCGGTGATGAAGCGAGTATTTTTGCCGGAGATTTATTCAGAATGTACACTAAATATTGTGAAAATAGAGGTTGGAGAACTTCTGTTGTAGATATAAATGAAGGAACTTCCGGTGGATTTAAAGAAGTTATTTTTGAGGTTACCGGGGAAGATGTTTACGGTACTTTAAAATTTGAAGCCGGTGTACACCGAGTTCAACGCGTACCACAAACAGAAACTCAGGGGCGTGTGCATACTTCTGCAGCTACAGTAATGGTACTTCCAGAAGCGGAAGAATTTGATGTTCAAATTGATATGAATGATGTACGAATTGATTTCTTCTGTTCGTCTGGTCCTGGAGGACAATCAGTAAATACTACAAAATCGGCAGTTCGTTTAACTCACGTTCCAACTGGTTTAGTAGCACAATGTCAGGATCAAAAATCACAACATAAGAATAAAGACAAAGCCATGGACGTTTTACGTTCTAGATTGTACGAACAAGAATTGGCAAAAAAACAAGCTGAAGATGCTACAAAGCGTTCCTCTCAAGTAAGTTCTGGAGATCGTTCTGCGAAAATTCGAACCTATAATTATTCCCAGGGTCGTGTAACTGATCACCGAGTGGGATTGACTTTATACGATTTAGGTAATATTATGAATGGTGATATTCAAAAAATTGTAGAAGAATTACAATTGGTGAATAACATGGAGAAATTGAAGGAAGCGAGTGAAGTATTTTAGGAGAAAAAAAGATAATTGACTGATATATAATTGAATAATAAATGCCACACTGAATTAAGTTTGGCATTTTTTATAAAACTTTGCGAACTTTGCGAAAAACTTTGCGAACTTTGCGATTAAACACACAACAATGACTACACAACAACTAATTGACCAAATAAAAATCAAGAAATCCTTTCTTTGTGTAGGATTAGATGTTGATTTGACTAAAATCCCACCTCATTTATTAAAATTAGAAGATCCTATATTCGAGTTCAATAAGGCGATAATAGATGCAACTCACGATTTAGTAGTTTCCTTTAAACCCAACACTGCTTTTTATGAAGCCTATGGAATTAAAGGTTGGATTTCTCTTCAAAAAACGATTAATTACCTAAATGATAAATATCCTGAAATCTTTACAATTGCCGATGCAAAACGAGGAGATATTGGAAATACTTCTTCAATGTATGCAAAAGCTTTCTTTGAAGATTTAAATTTTGATAGCGTTACCGTAGCTCCTTACATGGGAAAAGATTCTGTGGAACCTTTCTTAGCTTTTGAAAACAAATATACTATTATGTTGGCTTTGACTTCTAATGAAGGTGCTTTTGATTTTCAAACTTTGAATGTTGACGGAAAGGAATTATATAAACAAGTATTGGAAACATCCAAAACTTGGAAAAATTCTGAAAACCTAATGTATGTTGTAGGTGCTACTAAAGCAGAATATTTTAAAGAAATCCGTAAAATTATCCCGGATAGTTTCTTGTTAGTTCCTGGGGTGGGAGCCCAAGGAGGAAGTCTTTCTGAAGTTTGTAAATATGGAATGAATACCAATATAGGTTTACTAATCAACTCTTCTAGAGCAATAATTTATGCTTCAATCGGAGTCGATTTTGCAGAAAAGGCAAGGGAAGAAGCACAGAAAATGCAGTTGGAAATGGCAGTAAATTTATAATAGAGTTACTTCTTTATAAATTCCACTCTGATAACGGGTTAAATTAATTGTTGTTTCTTCAGAATTTAATATAAACATTTCCAATTCTTGTCATAATAGATAACTAATCGAAACATTACCTTTTTAGGGAGAGTTTCGAAGAATTACTCTATATTTACAAAAAATATCTAATGATACATTTTACCGTTTATGAAAAAGATAAAGACGCCCAATGGGTTACTTTTGTTCATGGAGCGGGAGGAAGTTCTTCTATTTGGTACAAACAAATTCGAGATTTTCAAAAGCACTACAATGTATTGTTATTGGATTTAAGAGGTCATGGAAATTCTAACCAGCAAATAAAAAAAGCATTCAAACAAAAATATACTTTTTCTGCGCTAGCCAATGATATTTTAGAAGTATTAGACCATCTAAAAATTGAAAGATCACATTTTGTAGGAATTTCTTTAGGCACCATTCTAATTCGACAACTGGCAGAAATGCATCCTGAACGGGTTCAAAGTATGATTCTTGGAGGAGCAATTTTAAAGATGAATTTTAGATCTCAGATCTTGATGAGATTAGGAAATATGTTTAAGTATGTATTACCTTATTTAGTTTTATATAAATTCTTTGCTTTTGTAATCATGCCTAATAAAAATCACAAACAATCTCGTTTGTTATTCATCAATGAAGCTAAGAAATTGTACCAAAAGGAGTTTATAAAATGGTTTAAGTTAACTGCTGAGATCAACCCAATTTTAAAGTGGTTCCGCCAAGAAGAATTGTGTATACCAACACTTTATATTATGGGTGAAGAAGATTACATGTTTCTTCCTTCAGTTAGAAAAGTAGTAGAAAAGCATTTTAAATCCTCTCAACTATTTGTAGTTCAACAATGTGGTCATGTTGTAAATATTGAACAACCACTTACTTTTAATTTCACCGTAATTTCGTTTTTAAATAAAGTATAAAAAAAACCACTCCTCGAAAGTAGTGGTTTAATTCCCTAATAACTTAAATTACTAATTTTAAACTACATTGCAAATTTCTTGATGATTCACAGTTTATAGGTTAAATTACGGTTATCAATTTGTTATTTATTTTTTATCCTGTATTGAAAAAACATTTTGCAGCAAACTCGAAGTCCTCGATTTTAAATTTACTCGTATGTCTTTTTCCTCAATTGCAATCATTGTAAAAACACCTTTCATGGTTTCTTTGGTAACATAATCCTTTAAATCTGGATTTATTTTTTTTACTAAAGGGACAGTATTGTATTTTGTTATTATTTGATTCCAAATTTTATCAGCATTTACTTTAATTAACGAAGAAGCTATAATCGGACTAAATTTATCATATAAAGCGGTTGATGTCGCAGTTTCTAAGTAGGAAGTAGCGGCATTTTCACTTCCCATTAATATGGTTTTTGCATCACTAAAATTAATGTTTTTCACCGCTTCAACAAATATTGGTGTTGCTTCCTTAACTGCATCTTCAGCAGCTCTATTTAAAACTAATAATCCTTGATCGGCAACATTTGCCATCCCTAAACTTCTTAATGTTTTATCTACTTTTTGTAATTCTTCAGGCAATAATATCTTTACTAAATCATTTTTGTAAAATCCATCTTCAGCAGTCAATTTTGATACTTGTTTAGTAATTCCATTATTCAAAGCTTCCTTTAAACCCGAACTAATATCTGGTAAAGTATTTATTTTTTGTACATTAGTTACTTTTTGAATTTTACTCTCCGCTAATTTTTTTAAGTCACCAAATTGTGAGAAACTAAACATTGGCACAAATAATAAGGAAATCAGAATTTTTTTCATTTTAATAATTTTTTTAATTTTAAACAAACTCTATACCAATTTTTTTATTTGAAGCTTTTCCTGCTATTCGCTATATCCACTCAAAGGCGTGGGATGTCGCTTCTATCAGGGCTAGAGTTTTGGTAAATTTAGAAAAGATAATTTAACTGAAATTTCTTATTATCATTAAGCATGTTTTTTTCGATTATTTATAAATAATTTTTAAAAAACTCGTAAATTGCACCTTCAAAATTATCACATTCATAAATGGTAGATCAAAAACCTTATATCCCTGTTCATAAAGTTCGAGTTGTAACCGCTGCTTCACTATTTGATGGACACGATGCTGCAATAAATATCATGCGTAGAATTATTCAATCTACCGGTGTTGAGGTGGTTCATTTGGGTCACGATAGAAGTGTAGAAGAAGTTGTAAACACTGCAATTCAAGAAGATGCGAATGCTATTGCAATAACTTCTTACCAAGGAGGTCACAACGAGTATTTCAAATACATGTTTGATTTACTAAAGCAAAAAGGAGCAGAACACATCAAGATTTTTGGTGGAGGTGGTGGTGTAATTTTACCTTCTGAAATAGCTGATTTACAAGCTTACGGAATCACAAGAATCTATTCCCCAGACGATGGTCGTGCAATGGGATTACAGGGAATGATTAATGATTTAGTCCAGAAATCTGATTTTGCCATTGGAGATAGAATTTATGATGAAGAAAACCATTTAGATGATAAAAATTCAAAAGCTATAGCAAGATTAATTTCTTCAGCGGAAAATTTCCCTGAAGTTGCAAAACCATTTTTAGAGAGAATTCAACTAAAAAATACAAATTCAAAAACCCCAGTTTTAGGAATTACAGGAACGGGAGGCTCAGGAAAATCGTCATTGGTAGACGAGTTAGTTCGTCGTTTTTTAATCGATTTCCCAGATAAAACTATAGGATTAATTTCTGTAGATCCCTCTAAAAGAAAGACAGGTGGCGCTTTATTGGGAGATAGAATTAGAATGAATGCAATTAATAATCCTCGAGTTTATATGCGTTCGTTAGCAACACGCCAATCTAATTTAGCACTTTCTAAATATGTAGCCGATGCAATTCAGGTTTTAAAAGCGGCCAACTACGATATAATTATCCTTGAAACTTCAGGAATTGGACAATCGGATACTGAAATTATGGATCATTCTGATGTTTCACTTTACGTGATGACCCCTGAATTTGGAGCTGCCACGCAATTAGAAAAAATCGATATGCTTGATTTTGCTGATTTAGTTGCATTAAATAAATTCGATAAACGAGGGGCACTTGATGCACTTCGCGATGTTAAAAAGCAATACCAACGAAATCATAATCTTTGGGACGTAAACCCTGATAAAATGCCAGTTTTTGGAACTATTGCATCTCAATTTAATGATCCCGGAATGAATACTCTTTACAAATCTATTATGGATAAAATTGTAGAGAAAACGGATAGCAATTTAAAATCTACTTTCAAGATCACTCGGGAAATGAGTGAGAAAATATTTGTAATTCCTCCGCATAGAACCCGTTATTTATCTGAAATTGCTGAGAACAATCGCAAATATGATTTGACTGCAATTGGACAACAAAAAGTAGCTCAAAAATTATACGGTATTTTTAAAACGATAGAAAGTATTTCAGGTATAGAACCATTACTTTCAAAAACAGGGATAGAGATTACCAATTCTGACATTGCAAATCAAGATGATAAAGTATTAATTGCTCTATTGTTAAATCAGTTTGAGAAAATTAAAATGGACTTAGATCCTTATAATTGGGAGATTATTTTGAATTGGAATCATAAAATTGCAAAATATAAAAATCCAATTTATACCTTTAAAGTTCGTGATAAAGAAATCAATATTGCCACGCATACAGAGAGTTTATCACACACTCAAATTCCTAAAATTGCACTACCAAAATATGAAGCATGGGGTGACTTATTAAGATGGAATTTTCAAGAAAATGTTCCTGGTGAATTTCCTTTTACCGCCGGATTATATCCTTTTAAGAGAGAAGGCGAAGATCCATCGAGAATGTTTGCCGGTGAAGGTGGACCAGAAAGAACTAACAAAAGATTTCATTATGTAAGTGCGGGATTTCCTGCAAAAAGGCTTTCTACCGCTTTTGACAGTGTTACTTTATATGGAAATGATCCACATATTCGACCTGACATTTATGGAAAAATTGGAAATGCCGGTGTTTCTATTTGTTGTTTAGACGACTCCAAAAAATTATATTCCGGTTTCGATTTAGTACACGCTTTAACATCGGTAAGTATGACTATAAATGGTCCAGCACCTATGTTATTAGGATTTTTTATGAATGCCGCCATTGATCAACAATGCGAAATTTATATCAAGGAAAAGGGTTTAGAAAAAGAAGTTGAAAACAAAATAGCCGCTATTTACAAACAAAAAGGCACCACAAGACCTCAATACCAAGGCGAGTTACCAGAAGGAAATAACGGTTTGGGTTTAATGCTATTAGGCGTTACAGGGGATTTGGTTTTACCAGCAACAGTTTATAATGAAATTAAAGCAAAAACACTTTCGCAAGTTCGCGGAACGGTACAAGCTGATATTTTAAAAGAAGACCAAGCTCAAAACACTTGCATTTTTTCTACAGAATTTGCCCTTCGATTGATGGGTGACGTTCAAGAATATTTTATAAAAAATAAAGTAAGAAATTTTTATTCGGTATCTATTTCGGGCTATCATATTGCGGAAGCGGGTGCAAATCCAATTTCCCAACTAGCATTTACACTTTCTAATGGTTTTACCTATGTAGAATATTATTTGAGTCGCGGAATGGATATTAATGATTTTGGACCTAATTTATCTTTCTTTTTCTCCAATGGAATCGATCCTGAATATTCTGTTATCGGTCGTGTAGCTCGTAAAATATGGGCAAAAGCCATGAAATTCAAATACGGTGCCAATGAAAGAGCGCAAATGTTGAAATACCATATTCAAACATCTGGACGTTCTTTGCACGCTCAAGAAATTGATTTTAACGATATTCGTACTACGTTACAAGCTTTGTATGCCATTTACGACAACTGTAACTCGTTGCATACCAATGCTTATGACGAAGCAATTACCACTCCTACCGAGGAATCGGTGCGTCGTGCTATGGCAATTCAGTTGATCATTAATAAAGAATTGGGCTTAGCTAAAAATGAAAATCCAATTCAAGGTGCCTTCATTATTGAAGAATTAACTGATTTAGTGGAAGCGGCAGTTTTAGAAGAATTTGATAGAATCACGGAGCGAGGTGGAGTTTTAGGAGCAATGGAAACCATGTACCAACGATCTAAAATTCAAGAAGAAAGCTTGTATTATGAAACTTTAAAACACACCGGTGAATTTCCAATTATTGGAGTAAATACATTCCTAAGTTCTAAAGGATCACCAACAATTATTCCTGCAGAAGTTATTCGAGCTACGGAAGAAGAAAAGCAATATCAAATAGATATGTTGAATAATTTACACCAAACTAATGGCGATAAAGTGAATCAATATTTGAGCGATCTACAGGATGCTGCTATTAAAAATGAAAACTTATTTGCTCAATTAATGGAAGCTACTAAAATTTGTTCTTTGGGTCAAATCACAAGTGCTTTATTTCAAGTTGGCGGTCAATATAGGAGGAATATGTAAGCAAAAAGGGTATGAATCGCTTATCCAGCTTTAGCTAGATTACTTTCTAAATTGCATTATCTTTATAGAATTAAAATTCAATTTAAAAAATGAAAATAAAATTATTAATAGCCTTTGCATTTTTTTCATTAACTACTTTTGGACAACTTACAGGTAAACTTACAGGTTTGAATACTACTAAAAAGGCATCCATTAACGACACAGTTATAAAAGTTATTTATAAGAATAATAAAATTTCAAAAAACCCTACAGCAGTTTTTTATAATGAGAAATTGGTAAGTAACTCCTTAATATCAACAATAAATCCAGATAATATATCGTCAATTAATGTCATTAAAAAAGACACCATTATTGATTCTGTAAAATATTATGGGAGAATTATGATTCAAGGTAAAACATCTAATAAACATAATTACATGAGTCTAAGTGAATTTAAATCAAAATATGTTAGCCCAAGTGAAAACGTTCCGGTTTTTCAAATTGATGGAACTATTGTTGACGACGATTATAATGGTTATTTAATTGACGAAAAGAATATTCTTAGAGTTATAGTAACTCCTGTTGATAATCCAAAACAAAAAATAAAGATCGACTTTATCAATTTATTGACAAAATCTAATAAGAATATTGAAGAAAGTAACCAAATAATAATTAGGTAAAGACTATATTATTTTCTCTAATTTCAAATACCCAATATGCAACTCGTCTTCAGTTGCATTTTCTATTTTAGTGATTTTTAACGCAAATTTTTCTTTCAACTCGGGAGTTAGAATTTCCTCAATGTTATAGATGTCATCTACATCAATTCCATATTTGTCATCGATATGTGAAGTCGCCCCTTTAAATCCATAGTGTTTATAAAAACTAGTCGCTTTTGCTTTTTTTGTAGCTTCCGCCAATGTAACTCCGGTTGTTATAATTTTATAATGATATTCTTCAAATTCATTTTCTTTATAACCACCAAGATTTATAAAGTAAAGCTGAGTAGTATTTGCAACAGCATTCTCCTTGGAAACAATTTCAATTTTATGATTATCAACAATATTAACCTCCCGCCAGGCATCAATATGGATTCTACCTTTGGCTTCAGGCCAAAAGGATTTTAACTGAGGAACCAATTCATTTAATGAATTTCCAATTCCAAAAAAAATATCGTGTTGTTCGGTGAATCTCCCTTCAGGGCGACATCCCACCATTATCATATATAGTTTCATACTTGCAAATGTACTTTATATTATTTTCATTAAAAAAATCGTAATTTTTTTTTTTTGGATTGATTTTTGAAATACTTTTGGCTTAACTAAATAAATAAATTATGAAACGAATCATTTTACTTTTAGCAATTTCAGCATCTTTTTTATTTCAAGGTTGTACTACAAAAGAGGAAATCAATGCAGATCTTTTAGCAGAAGTTTTTGAAGTAAGAACTTCATTCACGGCAGCAAACAACTATTCAAAACTAATTACTTTAAATCCACCAATTTACAGTTCGGATATGGTTTTAGTTTATCGATCGTTTGACGTAATTAACAATCAAAATGTTTGGAGACAATTGCCACAAACGGTTTACATTGCTCAAGGAGAGTTAGATTATAATTTTGATTTTACAAGAAATGATATTAATTTATTCCTGGATTCAAACTTTGATTTAGCCACATTAGGAGCAGCTTATTCTCAAAATCAACTTTTTAGAGTAGTCATTATCCCAGGATATTTTTCAAACAAAAGTAATAAAGAAGTAAATTTTAATGATTACAATTCAGTAGTTAGAGCATTTAACATTAAAGAAAGTCAAGTCAAAACGATACAATAATAAATAGAATAAGAATTATTTAAAATACTTTTCTAATAATAGTTGGGCGGCTGCAAAAGGTGATATTTCATCATTTTGCACCGCTTTTTTATTTTCTTCTAATAATTTCTCTATCTCTGGATGATTGAAAAAATTAGTTTTCAACCGCTCATTGATGGTTTCTAACATCCAGTATTGGTTCTGGTCTTTGCGTTTATCAAAGAAAAAATTGTTCGTTTTTGTTTGAGTAACAAATTGATTTATCGTTTCCCAAACCTCTGAAATCCCTTCACGAGTAATCGAACTACAAGTTGAAGTAGTAGGAATCCACCCTGATTTTTTTGCTGGGAATAAATGCAACGCACGACCAAATTCTACTTTAGCTAATTTTGTTTTACTAATATTGTCACCATCCGCTTTATTAATCACAATAGCATCTGCCATCTCCATGATTCCGCGTTTTATACCTTGCAACTCATCTCCAGCACCAGCAATTTTTAATAACAAAAAGAAGTCAACCATACTTTGAACAGCGGTTTCACTCTGACCGACTCCCACAGTTTCAATAATAATTGTATCAAAACCGCAAGCTTCACAAAGTGTAATAGTTTCTCGAGTTTTTCGAGCAACACCTCCTAAAGTTTCTCCCGATGCAGAAGGTCGGATATAGGCGTTTTTGTCTTTAACTAATTCTTCCATTCTTGTTTTGTCTCCTAAAATACTACCATGAGAAATAGTACTACTTGGATCAACGGCTAGAACAGCAACTTTTCTTCCTAAACCCGTTAAATATTTTCCGAATGCTTCTATAAAGGTACTTTTCCCAACGCCAGGAACACCAGTAATTCCAATTCGAATCGATTTATTTGCGTGAGGCAAACTAGCATTGACCACTTCGTTCGCTCTTTCTAAATGTGAAACATTAGTGCTTTCAACCAATGTAATAGCGCGGCTTAAAGCGTTAATATTGCCATTCAAAATGCCTTCAATTAGTTCTTTTGATGTAGGTTGTTTCTTTCTATAATCGTGAATTTTTTCTACACCTTTACTGCTGATCATTTCAGGAGGCGAAATTCCAGATTTTTCATGTAGCGCCGACATTTTATTTTTCGAATTCAAGAAAATAGTTTTTGTAAAAATACTAATTATTTGTTACTCCGAAATTAATTTTTTTATTTGGAGCTTTATCCTGTTATCATTCCAAATCCTCGCAAAAAAAAGCTCGGGATTTTCCCTTCTATCAGTGCTAAAAAAAAGAGAACATTTACGTTCTCTTTTTAAATTATGTATTTATATAAGAATTACGAATTCTTTTTCGCTTTAATCATCATTTCAAGCATATCCCACATTTCTTCAGGAACTGCTTCTAATAAATTAAATTGTCCAGCTCCTTTTAACCATTCGCCACCATCAATAACTATTACTTCTCCATTTATGTAAGCTGAAAAATCAGAAACTAAATACGCAGCTAAATTCGCCAATTCTTGATGATCACCAACACGTTTCAAAGGCACTTTTTTTGATAAATCGAATTTTTCTTTCAAGTCACCAGGTAATAATCTATCCCAAGCTCCTTTAGTTGGAAATGGTCCAGGTGCAATTGCGTTCGTTCTAATTCCGTATTTTGCCCATTCAACCGCTAAACTTCTTGTCATTGCTAAAACTCCTGCTTTTGCAGTCGCACTTGGAACCACATAAGCAGATCCCGTGAAAGCATAAGTTGTAACAATATTTAAAACCGTTGACGATTCTTGTTTGGAATCAATCCAGTGTTTTCCAAAAGCCAATGTGCAGTTTTTTGAACCTTTCAACACAATGTCTATAACTGTGTCGAAAGCATTTGCCGAAAGGCGCTCCGTTGGTGATATAAAATTTCCTGCGGCATTATTTAATAACACATCAACTTTTCCATATGCATTTAGAACTTCTTGAAGCATTGCTTCCACTTGATCGTAATGCCGAACATCACATTGAACGGGAAGGCAGGTTCCACCTGTTGCAGCTTCTAATTCTGCCGATGTAGTTTTTAATTTTTCTATATCTCGAGAAGTAATAGCAACTTTAGCACCCAATTCCATGAAATACTTAGTCATTGCTTTTCCTAAACCGCTTCCGCCACCTGTAATCACAATAACTTTACCCATTAATGCATCATCGCGTAGCATTTTTGCTGAAAAATTCATAGTTTGTTTTTTAGAATTGTAAATATAGTGAATAGTTACTATGCGTGCATAGTATTATTGTATTAATATTTCTAAAATTTTAATCGCTGCTTCACTAATTTTGGTACCTGGACCAAATATTGCTACTGCACCTGCATCAAATAAAAATTGATAATCTTGCGCAGGAATTACCCCGCCTACAACTACCATAATATCTTCTCGTCCATATTTTTTTAGTTCATCAATTACTTGCGGAACCAGAGTTTTATGACCCGCAGCCAATGAAGAAACACCCAGAATATGAACGTCATTTTCAATTGCTTGTTTTGCAGCCTCTGCTGGAGTTTGAAATAATGGGCCTATATCAACATCAAAACCTACATCGGCATAACCGGTGGCTACCACTTTTGCACCTCTATCATGACCATCTTGCCCCATTTTTGCAATCATAATTCTTGGACGGCGACCTTCTTGCTTTGCAAATTCGTCTGCCATCTGTTTTGCTTTTTCAAAACTACTATCGTCTTTAATTTCTTTACTATACACGCCGCTAAAGGATTTAATTTGAGCTTTATATCTTCCAAAAACAGTTTCTAAAGCATCGCTAATTTCACCCAAAGTGGCTCTGTAGCGGGCTGCTTCAATTGCAATTTCTAGTAAGTTTCCTTTACCAGTTTTTGCAGTTTGAACTAATTGTTCTAGTTTTTCGTTAACCTTATTTGAATCTCGAGTTGCTTTTATTTGAATCAATTGTTCAACTTGTTGCTTGCGAACCATCTCATTATCAACATCTAAAATATGTAATGGATCTTCTTTTTCT
This sequence comes from Chitinophaga pinensis, assembly GCA_943324545.2. Taxonomy (GTDB): domain Bacteria; phylum Bacteroidota; class Bacteroidia; order Flavobacteriales; family Flavobacteriaceae; genus Flavobacterium. The sequence continues at coordinate 41,809 of CALPMA020000001.1, read as the reverse complement.
AATCGGTATTTATTAATTCCAACAATAATATCTTGACCGCTATCAATTCTTGCTTGCTTTCTTGCTGCTGCTTCTTCAATTCGAAGTTTTGGAATACCGGCTTCAATTGCCTTGGTCATTCCGCCTAATTCTTCAACTTCTTCGATCAATTTCCAAGCATTTTGAGCGATTTCATTTGTCAAACTTTCTACATAATAACTTCCTGCCCAAGGGTCAACCGTTTTGGTAATTTTAGTTTCTTCTTGTAAATAAATTTGTGTATTTCGTGCTATTCTTGCAGAGAAATCGGTTGGTAAAGCAATTGCCTCATCCAAAGCATTGGTGTGTAAAGATTGTGTTCCTCCAAAAGCAGCAGCCGTTGCTTCAATACAAGTTCTAGCTACGTTATTAAAAGGATCTTGCTCAGTCAAACTCCAACCAGAAGTTTGGCAATGGGTTCTTAACGCTAACGATTTTTCATCTTTTGGATTGAATTGTTTTACCAATTTTGCCCAAATCATTCTTGCGGCTCTCATTTTAGCAATTTCCATAAAATGATTCATCCCAATTGCCCAGAAAAAAGATAGGCGAGGGGCAAATTCATCAATTTTCATTCCAGTAGAAAGACCTGTACGAATGTATTCTAATCCATCCGCTAATGTATAAGCCAATTCAATATCGGCGGTAGCTCCAGCCTCTTGCATGTGATAACCTGAAATAGAAATCGAATTGAATTTTGGCATTTTTTTGCTTGTATATTCAAATATATCAGTAATAATTTTCATTGAGGGTGTTGGAGGATAGATATAAGTATTTCTAACCATAAACTCCTTCAATATATCGTTTTGTATCGTTCCTGAAAGTTGTTCGGGTTTCACTCCTTGCTCTTCTGCAGCAACGATATAGAAAGCCATAATCGGTAAAACCGCTCCGTTCATTGTCATAGAAACCGACATTTCATTCAACGGAATTTGGTCGAATAAAACTTTCATATCTTCAACAGAATCAATAGCAACACCAGCTTTTCCAACATCGCCAACAACTCGTTCATGATCAGAATCGTAACCACGGTGGGTGGGTAAATCAAATGCAATGGAAAGTCCTTTTTGTCCTGCAGCCAAATTTCGTCTATAAAAAGCGTTGCTTTCTTCGGCAGTTGAAAAACCTGCATATTGTCGAATTGTCCAAGGTTTTCTTACAAACATTGTAGTATATGGCCCTCTTAAAAATGGCGTTAACCCAGCTCCAAAATCCAAATGCTCTAAATTCTCAATATCCGATTTTAAGTAAGTTGGATTAAGAAAAATATCTTCTGCGGTTTTAAAAGGCTCAAATTTTATTTTGGAACCTAAAACTTCTTGATTTTTACTATCGAATAACTTGATATGTTGTAAATCTTTTCTCTTCATTATTCTTTTCCTAATCTTTCTTGTTCTAATTTTTCGGCTAATCTTTTTTCAAATATTGGTGTAATCAATGTTTTTCGTGGGTTTACTTTCACAAATGGAAACAATTCTAAATCATTTTTCATTTTGTCATTTTTGTTAGGATATTTGTTGGTTCCTAGTAAAACTTCCTTTCCTGAATCGAAGAGTTGTTGCTCTTTATCTGCGCTTTCTTGAATTTTTCTTTTGATAATTCCCTCATTTAATTGTTTCAGAAAACCACCATTTGCTTCAATATCTTTAAATAAAATTAGTGCTTTTTCAGCCAATTGATGTGTGAGACTTTCTATATAATAGGTTCCATCGGCAGGATTATTAACCTTATCGAAGTAGCTTTCATATTTCAAAATTAATAACTGATTTCTAGCAATTCTATCACCAAATTCATTGTCTTTATGGTATAACGCATCGTATGGAAGATTGGAAATTGCATCGGCACCACCAATTATCGCCGACATGCATTCAGTCGTAGTGCGCAACATATTTACATTGTAATCGTAAATTGTTTTGTTTCTTTTAGTCGGTGTAACAATCAAATGACACTCTAAATTTGGGCGGTATTCTTTAGCAATGCTATTAAATAAAATTCTATAAGCACGTAATTTTGCTATTTCAAAAAAGTAGTTGGTTCCAACTGAAATCTTAAAAACAATCGGTTGGTTGATTGTAGAAATGCGGTTTAAATATTCGTTGGCGTGAGCTAACGAATACGCTAATTCCTGAACCATATTAGCACCAGCATTTTGATATAAAGAACTATTGATACTTATAATTGAGCTATTTGAAACTTGTTTTGAAATCAAATTTAGAGTTTCAAAATTGTCTTTTTCCTGGGTTTTAAACCAATTTCCATCTTTCGCTAATTGGCCAATAGGATCTAGATTACAATATATATTTGCATTTCTAGATTTTGAGATGGTTTCAATTTTAGAAATGGATTCTATGGAAATAAAATTCAGGTTTAGGTAAATTTCACAAGTAGCTAGTGGGAGTTTTTCTAGTAGTTTAGCAACATCAATTTCTTCATTTTCAATTGTAAAAATAATACTATCTGCACCGCGATCAATCGATTCTAAAGCTCTTTCAATTGATTTTTCAAGATCGAAAACAAATATATTTTGGCAAATTTTAAATGTGTTTTTGGTTAAATTTTTAGAAAGATTTTCTTGCAAATCTTCTTTAGAGTAGAATGGTTTAACCTTAATACTTTCAGGGGAATTCCAAATTAGTGTATCATTATAATCTTCGCCTTTGAGTTCGAATTGTATTTTTTGTTTCCACTGTTTGTCAGAAATAGGATCAAATTCAGAGAATAATGAATGTTTCATTTTAATTGTTTTTTATTGTATCTCCTTCATATTCAATTATATAAACATCTTCATTTGTTTTTTTCATATGATATTTTTCTCGGCCGTATTTTTCTACTTGGTCTTGATTTTTTAGTAATTTTATATTTTCTTTATCTTTTCTGATTTCAACTTGATAGTATTTTTTATTGTCTTTTAATTCGTTAATTTGTTTGTTGAGTTGCCTTTGATCCATATAGGAATAATTATCTAAAAATAGCATCCATACTCCAAATAATAATGATATTAATAGGTATTTGTTTCCCACAATTTTGAGCCAAGTTTTTTTTTGATTTGTTTCTTTTGACGGATTTTCCATAATAAATATTAATTTTTTTTACCTGATTGAATCTAAATCACTCACTTTTAGTAAAGATTTAGCGAACGAAAGTAAATGCTTCAAAAAAATAATGGTATAAAATTAATGAAAATTTTATAAAATTCTTTGATTTATTACCGCTCGTACCACATCAATTGCAACGGTGTTGTATTTATCGTTTGGAATAATGATATCGGCGAATGCTTTTGTAGGTTCGATAAACTGCTCGTGCATTGGTTTTAGCGTAGTTTGATATCGACTAAGCACTTCGTCCATGTCGCGACCACGCTCAGCAATATCTCGTTTTAATCGTCTGATTAAACGTTCATCAGAATCGGCATGAACGTAAATTTTCACATCAAAAAGTTCTCTTAATTCGGCATTTGCAAGAATTAAAATTCCTTCAACAATCATTACCTTTCGAGGGTGTGTAAAAACGGTATCGTCTGTTCTATTGTGAGTTACGAAAGAATAAACGGGTTGGTTGATGTTGTTTCCTGCTTTTAGTTCTTTAAGATGAGCTACTAAAAGTTCAAAATCGATAGCTCTAGGATGATCAAAATTAATGAGAGAACGTTCTTCAAAGCTCAGATTATGATTTTCTTTATAATAAGAATCTTGGGATATAATTCCTACTTCGGTTTCTGGTAATTCATTCATAATTTGGTGAACTACTGTAGTTTTACCACTTCCTGTTCCACCAGCAATTCCAATTATTAACATAGATTTTATTTTAGTGAAGCAAAAATAACATATATATTATGAAATTTATAATTTGATTCGATTTTTCTAATTAACTAAACTTTAATCTAACAAAAACATGTTTTATTCCTTTCTTGTCTGAATCTCTTTCGTCTATTTCTAGAATATCTATTAGGGATTTTAGCATTGGTGTGAGTTTGGTAAATCCATAATTTCTTGGGTCAAATTCTGGTTTTTTCTTTACAATTAGATTTCCAACATCGCCAAGAAATGCCCAGCCATCGTCGTCACAGATAGCTTCTATTGTTGCTTCAATTAATTCAATGGTTTGTAAATCGATTTTTTGAACGAGCTCTTTTTCGATTATTTCTTTTTCAAGAATTCCTTTTTCAGCAATTTTTTTTGTGTCAGTGGATATTTGTTTTGGCAATTTCTTTATTACTGCACCTTGTAAAACTTCAATGTATATAAATCTGTCACAGGCTACGATGAAAGAATTTGGAGTTTTCTTTTCGCCCATTCCAATAACTTTCATTCCTGATTCTCGAAGTCTAATTGCCAGTCGAGTGAAATCGGAGTCACTAGAAACAATACAAAATCCATCTACTTTATCGGAATATAATAAATCCATTGCATCGATAATCATGGCGGAATCGGAGGAGTTTTTTCCTACTGTATAACTGTATTGTTGAATTGGGGTGATGGCGTGTTCTAGTAAAACTGATTTCCAACCGTTGGCATTTGGTTTAGTCCAATCTGCATAGATTCTTTTGGTTGTGGGAATTCCATATTTTGCGATTTCTTCCATCATTCCTTTTACATTACTGTAGGGAATGTTATCGGCATCGATTAATACGGCTATTTTTAATTCTTTACTTTGATTCATTGTTTTGTATTTTTTATTGTAATTACTTTTTGAAATAAAACAATTTTGATCAAAGGTACGATGTTTCTTGTTTAAACTGATGACCTAGCCCAGATAGAAATGGAAATCCCGCTCTTTTTAGGGCGGATTGTAGTGAATAGCTGGAATAAGCTACTAAAAAAAATATAATTTTAATCTGTTATTAAGGTATAAATATTTATTTTTGCGAGATAGTTAGATTTATATAATTTTCAAAATACAAGATGGTAAAAGATTTATTCGAAAGAATTCAAAAAAATAAGGGTCCATTAGGAAAATGGGCTTCACAAGCTGAGGGATATTATGTTTTTCCAAAATTAGAAGGGGAATTAGGGCCGAGAATGAAGTTTCAAGGTAAGGCTATTTTGAATTGGAGTTTGAATGATTATTTGGGGCTTGCCAATCATCCTGAAGTTCGTAAAGCCGACACTGATGCAGCTATAGAATATGGAGCTGCCTATCCTATGGGAGCCAGAATGATGAGTGGACATACGAATTATCACGAACAATTAGAGCGGGAATTGGCGGAATTTGTCATGAAAGAATCGGCTTATTTATTGAATTTTGGTTACCAAGGAATTATGTCAACTATTGACGCTTTAGTGACTAGAAATGACGTTATTGTTTACGATGTTGATGCTCATGCTTGTATTATTGACGGGGTGAGATTGCACAGTGGAAAGCGTTTTACCTACCGACATAATGATGTGGAGAGTATGGAGAAAAACTTGGAGCGCGCAACAAAATTAGCAGAAACTACAGGTGGTGGAATTTTATTTATTACCGAAGGAGTTTTTGGAATGCGAGGCCAACAAGGAAAATTGAAGGAAGTGGTAGCCATGAAAAAGAAATACAATTTCCGATTGCTTGTTGACGATGCGCATGGTTTTGGAACTCTAGGAAAAACCGGTGCTGGAGCAGGTGAGGAGCAAGGAGTTCAAGATGGAATTGATATTTATTTTTCTACGTTTGCAAAATCGATGGCAAATATTGGGGCTTTTGTGGCTGCAGATAAAGAAATTATCGATTACTTAAAATACAATTTACGGTCTCAAATGTTTGCCAAGGCATTGCCTATGATTCAAACGGTAGGTTCGTTAAAACGTTTGGAAATATTACGTAATTCACCTGAAATTAAAGATAAATTGTGGGTAAACGTGAATGCATTGCAAAATGGATTAAAGGAAAAAGGATTCAATATTGGCGACACCAATACTTGTATCACGCCGGTTTACCTTGAAGGAAGTATCCCAGAAGCGATGGTTATGGTGAATGATTTGAGAGAGAATTATGGAATATTCCTTTCCATAGTAGTTTATCCAGTTATACCTAAAGGTATTATTTTATTGAGAATGATTCCTACCGCATCCCACACTTTGGATGATGTAGAAGAAACTTTAACAGCATTTGAAGCAATTAGGGAGAAATTAGAAAACGGAACTTATAAAGAAATCGCTGAAAAGACGACAATTAATTTAGACGCTTAATTATTGATAGTTTAAAGTAAAAATCCATTTGTTTTCGAATGGATTTTTTTATATATGTTTTATAAATGTCTTTCTGCGACAAATGACTTTAGGATCAAAGTTTTTCCAGAGTAATTGAATGGCGAGATTGTCAGCTAATTCAGGTGTGCGAATACAATTTTGAATTCCTTTTTTGGTAAAAGTAGTATGGTATTCTTTAAAAATGATAGCATGAACTCCTTTGTTTTGGTAGTCGGGATGAACTCCAATAAGGTAAAAAGTTACGTCTTTACTATTTTTTCTTGCCTTCAATAAATGAAATAATCCAAATGGAAATAGTTTGCCTTTTGCTTTTTGAAGCGCTTCTGAAAATGATGGCATAACAATTGCAAATGCGACTAGATTCCCGTCTTTATCTTCAACAAACTTTATGTATTCAGGATTGATAAAACTGATATATTTTTTCTTAAAATATTCCTTTTGAATGGATGTAATTTCAACGAATGAGGCCAATTTAGCATAGGAATAATTAAATAAATCAAACATTTTATCAACATAAGGTAAAATGTCTTTTGTTTTATTAAAGTTTAGTGCTTTAAGTTGGTAGCGTCTTTTTATTAATTCTTGCGCTTTGTCAAATTGTTCCAATTTTACATTTTCAAACGGAAATTTTTGCTCCAAGTATTCTTTTTCAGATTTAAAACCTAATTTTTCAAAATGTTCGGCGTAATAAGGAAAATTGTACCAAGTAATCATAGTTCCTATATGGTCAAAACCTTCAGTTAAAACCCCTACTTTATCTAAATTAGAGAATCCCATTGGACCTTCGATATGTTCTAAATTGTTGTTTTTACCTAATTGAGCTACTTTTTCTAGTAGCGCTTTGGTGACTTCTATATCGTCAATAACATCAAACCATCCGAAACGTACTTTTTTCTTTTGTTGGTTATTTACCTCATTCCAATTAATTATTGCAGCAATCCGACCTACAATTTCTAAGTTATTGTATGCTAAATAAAAATAGGCCTCAGCATTCTCAAATATTGGATTTTTAGTTTTATTGAAGGTTTCTAATTCATCTGCAATAATCGGTGGTACCCAATATTTATTTTCTTTATATAATGAAAAAGGGAATTTGATATAATCAGTAAGTTCTTTTTTTGAAATCGCCTCTTTAATTGTAATCATAAACTAATATTTAGGAGATTAAACTTCGTCTCGGCGTTTGTTACTTTTAACTTTAGGTTTACTTTTTTTATCTGATTTTATTTTTTCTTTAGGAACTCCAAGTAAAATAGCACTATAATTTTCATCAAAACGCCAAGAAATTCCAATTCCACCAACCAATATTGAAGGTGTATTTTTAAAATTCACTCCAAAATTTGCATCAACTTGAATATTCTTTTGGATTAAATAAGCAGCACCACCCCGAAGAACATTATCAGCATAAAAATCACTAATATAACCTTGAGTTTCTATAAATCCAATCCATTTAGTATTAAAACCATGGGTAAGAGTAGCAATATATCCGTATGATGGAAATTCAGTTCCTATTTTGTCTGCAATAAAATTAGTAACAAAAACTGATCTTCCGAGTTGGTTTTGAGTAATTAGCATCACTTTGGGACTTATTTTTGGATCAGATGGAAATGAAAATTCATTATTTGTGAGATTTAAATTCATACCTGCATAAATTCCAACAGCTGGAATTAAAGTTCTAAATTTGAATTTTTGATTTTCTTTCCAGCTTAAAAAATTTACTTTTGATACATAGTTTTTATTTGGATCATATATTAAATATTTCGCACCAATAATTGATTGTTTTAAGGCTTTTCGGTCATAAATTATATTATAATCTTCATATTTGTCATTTTGAAATTGTAAATCGAGGTTAAATTCCAATTGCTCTAATATAGCTCCGTATCTTAGATTTAAATCTGTTCCAATACCTTTCGCTTGATATTCAAGAAAATCGTGTTTTTCATTTATGCCATAGATTCCTAATTCAGCTTGAATTACAGTTTTTCCAACAGAAAAAGCCGACATTGATTTTCCTGGTCGATTGGAATTGATAACATCAGTGTATTGAGCATTTATATTTGAAAATGAAAAGAAACCTAGTGAAATCAATAGAGCAGTAATTCGATTCATAAATTTATTTATTTTTTTTATTCAAATGTACCATAATTTTATTATTTATTTATGAATCATATTTTAAAAATCTATCGTAATTTGTAAAATGATTTATTAATTTTGTAAAAATATTTTTATAGATGGAAATGGCTTCTTTCGCAGGTTTTATTGAAACTTTATTTTACATTTTAATGTTCTATTATGTATTTAAATTTTTAGCACGTTTATTTCTACCATACATGGTTAAAAAAGTAGTTGAAAAAGCGGGAAAAAATTTTCAACAACAATATCAAAATCATCAAAATCCTAATAATTTTAAAGATTCTAACCCAGTGAATTCATCAGACTCAAAACCTCGCGAAAATAATAAAGTAGGTGAATATGTTGATTTTGAAGAAATAGAATAATAGATTAACTATTTGATTTCATAAATTCCTATATGTTTGATTAATTTTTTACTTTTACAAACATCTAAAATTAAAAAATGAAAAGATTAGAAAGAATTTATCCTCACGCTATTGCTATATTAGGTTTTATATTAATTTCCCTTATCTATTTTTACCCTGTACTTCAAGGAAAGAAAATTGCTCAGTCTGATATAGCTCAATATACTGGAATGGCAAAAGAACAAATTGACTTTAGAGCCTCTGAAAACACAGAGCCTTATTGGACTAATTCAGCTTTTGGAGGAATGCCAACCTATCAATTAGGTGCAAATTATCCTAATGAATTCATAAATAAAATAGATAGTGCGTTGCGAATTTTACCAAGACCAGCTGATTATTTATTACTTTATTTCTTAGGTTTTTATGTTTTATTATTAGTATTAAAAACGGATCCTTTAAAAGCTTTTTTTGGTGCATTAGCTTTTGGTTTTTCTACCTATTTAATAATTATTCTTGGTGTTGGGCACAATGCAAAAGCCCATGCAATTGCATATATGCCGATGGTTGTTGCAGGAGTATTATTGGTTTTTCAACGTAAATTTTTAATTGGGGGTTTGTTAACGATGTTTTCAGCAGCATTAGAATTGAATGCAAATCACTTTCAAATGACCTATTATTTGTTGTTTTTAATTCTGATAATTACTACTTTTTATTGCTATAAACAGATAAAAGAAAAAGAATATAAATCCTTATTTTCTGCCTTTGCAATTTTTGCAATTTCAGGAATTTTAGCAATTGGTTCCAATGCTACCAACTTATTAGCAACAGCGGAATATGCAAAATACAGTACCAGGGGTAAAAGTGAATTAACATTTAGCCCAGACGGTTCAAAAAGCACTTCTGATAATGCAATGACTCATGATTATATAACCGAATATAGCTATGGAATTGCTGAAAGTTTTAATTTAATTTCGCCACGTATTTTTGGTGGGTCCAATGGAGAAAATATTGGATCAAATACCAATATGTATGAATTCTTAATTGGTAAAAGTGTACCTGAAGATCAAGCTAAAGAATTTGTTTCAAGTATGCCTGCTTATTGGGGAGACCAACCTATTGTTGCTGCTCCAGCCTATATTGGCGCAGTGGTTTTCTTTCTTTGTTTGGTCGCTTTGTTTATGGACAAACGCAGAATAAAGTATGTTTTTGTAATAGGTGCAATTGTTTCTCTTTTACTTTCTTGGGGTAAAAATTTCCCATTATTAACTGATTTCTTTATTGATACTATTCCTATGTACAATAAATTTAGAGCCGTTACATCCATACAAGTTATTTTAGAATTGTGTATTCCAGTTTTAGCAATTATGGGATTACAATCGTTTTTTAAAGAAGAAAAAGACCAGCAATTAAAAGGATTGTATCTTTCAGGTGGAGTATTTTTTGGAATAATTGCTTTCCTAATTGTTATAAAGAGTCAGTTTAGTTTTTCAGGTGGAAGCGATGCTTATTATCTACAAAATTATGGATCTGAGTTTATTAATGCATTAAAAGAAGATAGGAAAAGTTTGTATTCAGCAGATTTATTACGTTCTGGATTCTTAGTTTTTTTGGCTTTTGGGTTACTTTGGTTGTTTATTAAAAATAAAATTTCAAAATCTACTGCGGTTATATTAGTTGGAATTATTATGATTTCCGATTTGTTTTTTATTGATAAAAATTATGTAAATGCTAATAGTTTTGTTTCTCCAAGTGAAGTAGAAGTTCCATTTCAACCTTCAGCTTCTGATTTAGAAATTCTGCGTGACACCTCTCATTACCGAGTTTTTGAAGTAGATGGAAATATGTCTAGCGCTAGAGCTTCCTATTTTCATCAATCTATAGGTGGTTATAGCGCTGTAAAACCTAGAAGAATGCAACAGTTATTTGATTATCAAATAGCCAAAAATAACATGGAAGTCTTGCATATGTTGAATACTAAATTCATTATTCAAACAGATAAAGAAGGTAAAGAATTCCCAACTTATAACCCAAATTGTAATGGAAATGCTTGGTTTGTTCAAAAGGTTAAATTTGTTAATTCTCCAGATGAAGAAATGAAGGCTTTGGATAGTTTAGATTCTAAAAATGAAGTTATTGTGAACCAAAAAGAATTTGGAGTTCAATTAAAAAACAACACTTTTGTAAAAGATACCTTGTCAACTATCAAATTAACAAGTTACAAACCAAATCATTTGAAATACGTTTCTAATAATTCCAATCCTGGTTTGGCTGTTTTCTCTGAAATGTATTATGCTGATGGATGGAACGCTACAATTGACGGGAAGGCTACATCTCATTTCAGAGCAAATTATGCAATTCGTGCAATGGAAATTCCATCTGGAAATCATATTATAGAATTTAAGTTTGAGCCTCAAGTTGTAAAAACAGGCAGTACAATTGCTTTGATTAGTTTTATAATAATGATTTTGTTATTTTTTGGTGGCATTTATTTAGAGCAAAAGAAGTCTAAACAATAATCGATTAAAAGTATTGGATAACAATAAAATATTAATTATCACTTACTATTGGCCACCAGCTGGAGGGCCAGGCGTTCAACGTTGGTTAAAATTTGTAAAATATTTACCTGAATTTGGTTTTCAACCTATTGTTTACATTCCGGAAAATCCGACTTATCCAATTGTCGATGAAGCTTTGCTTTCAGAGGTTAATGATCAAGCAATTATTTTGAGAAATAAAATTACAGAACCGTATCAATGGGCTTCCTTTTTATCAAAAAATAAAACCACTAAAATCAGTTCTGGAATTATTCCAAATAAGAAAAAACAAACATTTTTAGATCAATTATTACTTTGGATTAGAGGTAATATTTTTATTCCTGACGCTCGTTTTTTATGGGTTAAACCATCGGTTAAGTATCTAGAAAAGTACATTTTAGAGAATGAGATTACTTCAATAATTACATCTGGACCTCCGCACAGTTTACATTTAATTGGATTAGAATTAAAACAAAAATTGAACGTTAAATGGATTGCCGACTTTAGAGATCCTTGGACAACAATTGGTTATCATAAAGCACTAAAATTATCTGAATTTGCAACAAACAAACACAAGCAACTGGAGTATGAAGTATTAAATTCTGCTGATTTAATTTTAGTAACAAGTCCGTCAACCAGAGCTGAATTTAAACAAATAACATCCAAACCTATTGAAGTTATTACCAATGGATATGATGTTGAGAAAATTGGGAATCAAATATTAGATAAGAAATTTACGTTGTCTCATATTGGCTCTTTTTTATCTGAAAGAAATCCGAGGATTTTATGGGAAAGTATTTCGGAGTTAATTAGAGAAAATACACTTTTTGCATCTCATTTCCAACTAAAATTGATTGGCGCTGTGAGTCAAGAAGTATTAGATTCAATTGAATTATTTCAGTTACAAAATTATTTAAATTATATCGGATATGTTTCTCATGATGAAGCTATTATTCATCAAAAAAAATCCCAAGTTTTATTATTAATTGAAATTAATTCAGAAGATACGAAAAGTATTATACCTGGTAAATTATTTGAATATATGGTTTCCGAACGACCTATTATTGGCATTGGCCCAATTGGATCTGATTTCGCTGAAATAATTTTAGATACTAATACTGGGGTTTTTACAAATTATTCTGAAAAAGAGAAACTAAAAAATTATATTGCCAATTACTTTAGTTTGTTTTTGGAAGGAAATCTAAAATCGAACGCGGTAGGTTTGCAAAAATATTCTAGAAGAAATTTGACTGAAAAATTAGCTATTCTATTAAATAGAAAATCATAGTAATTTTTTAGTTTTAATAATTTATTTTTTTATAATTGGATAACTTATTATCTTCGCCCAAAATAGTAGTTTTAGTAACGTAATGAAAAATTCATCTTTCTTTTTTTCTTTATTGTTTATAATTTTATTTTCTTCACAAGCAATTAATTGCCAAGTTTATAATGCGAATTATGCAGCTGTCGTAAACCAATGTTCAAGTTCCAATATTCTAAATAATTTAACTGAATACGAAACCTTAGGAGTTAAAAGAAGAGGGACTATTGCTCTAGATAATACATTAACTTGGTTAAAAAACAAATATTTAAGTTACGGTTATACTGCAAGTCAAATTACGGAAGATTCTTATACTTATACTGGTTCGAACGCTGTTTGCAAAAATCTAGTTGTTACTAAAATTGGAACAGTATATCCAAATACTTTTATAATTATTGATGGACATTATGACTCAATAAACGGAACAGGAACTAATGATAATGGAAGTGGATTGGTTTGTATTTTAGAAGTTGCAAGATTATTGCAAAATATTCCAACTCAATATTCAATTAAATTTATCAATTTTAGTGGAGAAGAAGATGGATTATATGGTAGTCAGCATTTTGTTTCATATGTTGTAAACGCAACTACCCCTAAAATGAATATTAAATTGGTTTTTAATATAGATGAAGTTGGAGGAGTTGCAGGAATGGTGAACAATACCATTACTTGCGAAAGAGATATGTCAACACCAACCTCTAACAACGCTGCATCAGCTTTAGTAACAAACGAATTAATTACCTGCGTAGGGTTGTACTCACCATTAAGTACTTTTTTAGATCGTGCTTATGCTTCAGATTATATGTCATTCCAAAGTAACAATGAAGTAATTACAGGTTTTTTTGAAAGAAATGAAACCACCCACAAGCACACACCTACCGATTTTTTAGTTAATATGGATCCTAACTATAATTATAATGTAGCGAAAGCGGCTATTGGAGCGATGTTGCATTTTTCGGTAGTTGATACTAGTTTGTCTAATGAAGAATTTGAATCGAGTTTCCAAGGATCAATTTATCCCAACCCTGCAAGTGATACACTTTATGTAAATTGCGGAAAATTAGATAGAAATTACACGTTTAAATTGATTGATTTATTAGGTAAAACTATTTTGACAAAGTCTTTTGAAATAGCCAATCAAAATGAGTCAATTACAATTTCTGAAGTACCGAAAGGCATTTATTTAGCAGTTATAGAATCAGGTGATAGTAAATACTCGAAGAAAATTATAATTAACTAATTTAGTTTTTAATTAATTTACTTATAGCGTTGGATTCATCGTTATACAATTGGATGAAATAGAGTCCATTTGTTAAATCTGAGATGTCAATAGTAAATTCACTACAATTTTTAAGTGAATTTTCTCTAACAATTTTACCAGAATAATCAATAATTTTGTAATTTATACCTATACTTATATTTGATAATGAAATAGTTACACTATTTTTACTTGGATTTGGATATAATTTAAATAATGTATCATAATTATCAACTAAACCCAATGTCGTTATTGTGATACTTCTGTTTATTTCATCCCAACTTTTATTCAAATTTTCTATATATAAATTGACTGAGTAATTTCCTAATGAATTATAGGTATGCGTTGGGCTTTGTATAGTGCTTGTTGTTCCATCCCCAAAATCCCAAAACCATGAAGTTGCGCCGGTGCTTGTATCGGTAAAATTAACTGTTAATCCATTAGTAATTGATGTAAAATTGGCTGTTGGTTTGTGTTGTTTCCATAAAAATGAAGTCGATTTATCCAATACAATTGGCCAATAAGAGTTTCCACCTGTTGGATTATTCCAAGTTCCATTTGAAACGCCATAAAATTCATGTCCAACACCAGCTACAAAATAGGTTTCATTATTGGTAAAATTCAAAGTATTCAATTTAGTTTTAATTGGATTACTTCCATCAGTTGTTGGTAGAGATGAATAACCAAATGGACTTCCAGTGTTAAATGAAACTGTTGAATCGGCTTCGCCATGAACTAAAAATACAGGTGTATTATTATTTGAAGTAATCAAATTGGTATTTTGAATTCCTCCCCAAAGAGAAATAATAGCATCTGGTTTTCCGTTATAAGTAAGATTTGTTCCAATATCCAAACCGCCTAAATCGGGAGCTATATGAGAAAATGGAGATGTAATATTCGAGTATTGTACCACTCCAGTTTCAATTGGTTTTTCTGAAATTTGATCTAAATAAATGCTATGTAAAGCAATAAAAGCCCCAGCGCTACTTCCTACAAAGTAAACTTTATTAGGATCAATTCCATAAGTTGAAGCATTAGCTCTAAAATAACGGATGGCAGTTCTTCCGTCTTGCAAACCTCTATAAACTGCTCTCGTTGAATGCATTGCAATATTACTTATTATATTAAATCCCAATCGGTAGTCAATTGTAGCTGTAACATACCCTTTTCTGGCAAAATAATCGCAAAAAGCCATCATATCATCTACATTTTTACTTCCAGAAAAAAATCCTCCAGGATGCGCAAAAATAATAACAGGTCTATTTGTAAAAGTATCCCCAGTTGGACTATAAATATCCATCTTTAAATTTTGTGGAGTTGTGCTAGATTCTACAGTACCGAATCCATCAACAGATGGGGCTGTTCCATAAATTACATTTTGTGTAATTGTAGAGGTTGGAAAAAGAGTATTGGTATACCGATATCGTTGAGAAAATCCCAAAAAAGGGATAATCAGTATTGATATTATAAAGATTTTTAATTTCATTTGAATCCTATTTATAAATTCTAATATACTAAATTTTAAAAAACTGCAAATGTTAAAGTTTATCCTTCAAGTATTTAGCGGTAATTGATTCTTTGTTTTTTACAATTTCTTCAGGAGTTCCAATTGCTAAAATGTAGCCTCCTAATTCTCCGCCTTCTGGCCCTAAATCAATTATATGGTCGGCACATTTTATCAAATCTAAATTATGTTCAATTACAATTATGGAATGTCCTTTTTCTATTAAGGCATCAAAGGAAGTTAGTAATTTTTTGATATCATGAAAATGCAAACCCGTTGTAGGTTCATCAAATACAAATAATGCTTTGTCTTTAGTGCTTCCTTTAACTAGAAACGAGGCTAATTTAATTCGCTGTGCCTCACCACCAGAAAGCGTTGAGGAGGACTGGCCTAATTGAACATATCCTAAACCTACATCTTGAAGCGGTTGTAACTTTTGAACAATTTTAGACATATTTGTACTTTTGAAAAACTCCAAAGAATCATCCACAGTCATTGTTAAGATATTGTCTATGTTTTTTCCTTCAAATGTGACTTCAAGCACCTCTTTTTTGAATCTTTTTCCTTTACAAGCGTCACATGGCAATTGAACGTCGGCCATAAATACCATTTCAATGTTTATTGCGCCTTCCCCTTTGCAGGTTTCACAACGTCCTCCGTCAACATTAAATGAAAAATGCTTGGGCAGATAGCCTCGAATTTTTGATAATTTTTCTTTGGCAAATAAATCTCTGATGTCATCATAGGCTTTTATGTAAGTCACTGGATTAGAACGCGAACTTCTACCAATTGGGTTTTGATCGACATATTCAATGTGTCTAATCTTGTGATAATAACCCTGCATATCGGTAAATTGACCAGCTTTATCGCCTATACCATCTAATTTTTTTTGCATGGCAGGAAATAGAATTTTCTTTACTAAAGTACTTTTTCCACTACCAGAAACTCCTGTAATTACGGTTAGAACTTCAAGAGGAAATTTTACAGTGACATTTTGTAAATTATTTTCGCGAGCACCTATAATTTCTATATATGAAGACCATTTTCTTCGATTTTTAGGCACTTCAATTTTTAAATTGCCATTTAAATAGTTAGCCGTTAAAGTATTTTCTTTAAGAATTTCTTCATATGTACCTTGGGCTACTAATTCTCCACCTTGAGTTCCAGCTTCTGGGCCTATATCAATGATCATATCGGCGGCTTTCATAATGTCTTCATCGTGTTCCACAATAATGACTGTGTTTCCAAGATCTCGCAGTGAAAGCAACACTTTAATAAGTCTTTCTGTGTCTTTTGGGTGCAAACCAATGCTAGGTTCATCCAAAATATACATCGATCCCACTAAGCTACTTCCTAAAGAAGTTGCGAGATTAATTCTCTGTGATTCTCCACCAGAAAGTGTAGCTGAATTCCTGTTAAGGGTTAAATAATCAAGGCCAACGTCCACTAAAAACTTTAATCGGCTATTTATTTCAATCAAAAGTCGTTTTGCTACTTTTTGATCAAAGTCCGATATTTCTAATTCTTCAAAGAAATCAACTAATTTTTTTATGGATATTTGAACCAAATCGGAAATAGTTTTTCCGCCAATTTTTATATAAGAGGCCTCAATTCTGAGTCGTTTTCCTTTGCAAGAATGGCATTTTGTTTTGCCACGATACCTTGAGAGCATCACTCGATTTTGTATTTTATAATTTTTTTCTTCTAATTCTTTAAAAAAATTATTTAATCCAGTAAAGTAAGAATTTCCTTCCCAAACCAACGTTTTGTCATTTTCGGATAGTTCGAAATAAGGCTTGTGAATTGGAAAATCAAATTTGTAGGCATTGTTTACCAATTCATCTCGGTACCAACTCATACTTTCTCCACGCCATGCGTAAATAGCGTTTTCATAGATTGAAAGAGCGGTATTTGGAATTACTAATTCTTCATCAATTCCAATTACACTACCGTAACCTTCACAAAAAGGGCATGCACCATAAGGATTGTTAAAACTAAACAAGTGAACATTGGGTTCTAAAAAAGAAATTCCATCTAATTCAAAATTGTTGCTAAAGCTATTTCTTTTATTGCTATTTACTTCTTGTAAATAACAAACTCCTTTACCTTCATAAAATGCGGTTTGAACTGCGTCAGCTAATCGATTGTAAAAATCGTCATCGTTTTGAATTACAATTCGGTCAATAATCAGTAAAACCTCCTTTTTAGTTAATGATTTTGATTCCATTTGATCCAAACGAACCATTTCATTGTTTACTAATATTCTAGAAAATCCTAATTTTAAAAGCGCTGATAATTTATCTTCTAATTTTCTTCCTTTTTCCAGGTGAATTGGAGCTAAAAGAATCCATTTGCTATCAATTTCAAGAGTTTTAATCTCATTAATTACATCAGTTACTGAATCACGTTTAACTTCCTTACAAGAAATAGGAGAGTAGGTTTTTCCAATTCGAGCATATAATAACTTCAAATAATCATATATTTCAGTGGAGGTGCCCACTGTAGAACGGGCATTAGTAGTGTTTACTTTTTGTTCAATTGCAATTGCTGGAGCAATACCTTTTATATATTCCACTTTAGGTTTGTCTAATCTCCCTAAAAATTGACGTGCATAGGAAGATAAGCTTTCTACATATCTTCTCTGTCCTTCTGCGTATAAAGTATCAAATGCTAAACTTGATTTTCCTGATCCAGATAACCCAGTAATAACTACCAATTTGTTGCGAGGGATGGCTACATCAAGATTTTTCAAGTTGTGAACTTGAGCCCCTTTGATGATAATATTTTGTTTGGGTTCTAGTTTTGAAATGTCTGTTTTAATCATAGTCAATTTTAATGAATGCAAAGATAAATAAATATAACAACACAATCTTCTAACAAAAGTTAAACTAATAATTCAATATAATTTTTTGATAATTATTATTGAAATAATAAAATACTAATCTATTTTTTATAGTATTCATTTTTATTGATTTGTCTATATTTGTTGTTTTTTTATCTTTATTTCTAAATTTTAAATTAATTATTTATACCATATTGTAATTAATTAACTTTACATTGCCTCAACATATCATTAATTTAAAGTTAGTTTTAAGATTAATTTATTTGATAAAAATAGATGTAAACAATAGCTTTTAATACAATTTTAATTTATTTTTATTTGTATAGTTTTTATATAGTTATTTTTAATTACACATATGAATAACATTAATATATTTGAATCATAATTTAAAAATACATATTATGAAAAAAATTACTTTATTTATTATTCTTACTGCAAGCTCAATTGGCTTTTCTCAAGAATTTCCATTGAATTTCACCAATTCAAATCAACTATTTGCTGGCGTTGGTGGTGCGGCAACTTCACTTGTACCAGATCCAACTGCTTCTACCAATCAAGTATTACGTGTAGCTGGTAATGGTGCTCTCTATGATACTGCCCAGTTAAATTTGTTAACAAGTTACATAAATTTAGCTGATAATGCAAACAATACTATATCTTTTAGAGTTAGACCTGAAGCAGATTACGGTACAAGAACCCATCTTTTGAAGTTTGAATCAGTAGGTCCTGGTGGTGGTGCAGCTGCAACAGAACTACAATTCACTACTTCAGGTACTGCTTGGACAAACGTGTCTATAGATTTTCCTGCAGGATTAGGAAATTACAGATTGATGGTTCTTTTTCCGGATTTTAATAATACTCAAGTTGGTACTTATTTATTTGATGATTTTGCTGGAGGAACAAATATTGCTCCACCACCTCCTGCTTTTGTTCCTAACCAAGCACCAGTACCTTCAACTCCTCCAGCACAAGTATTGAAAATTTATGGTGATACTGGTGGTTTTACAAATACGTGGGTACCGGCTTATTCATTTGGTGGCTATGAGAGTATTCTTGATTTAGATACTGGTGCCGGTGTAAATGAAGCTATTAAAATGAATTTTGCTGCTCAAGGATTTGGACAAGGAACAGATCCATTAGTAGTTACAAATGTGTCTACTTATGGTTATTTGAATTTTAGTTACTATGTTCAGAGTGGTGTAGCTAATGCGGGGTCTTTAGGACATCAATTCTATTTTGACTTGATTTCTAGAATTGGATCAACAAACACTGAAGCTTTTTATGGAATTGGTCCAGCTTTAACTACAGTAGGAAATCCTTCTGAACATGTTAAAAGAGTTATTGTTTTTGATTCTTGGCAAACAGTGAGTATTCCTTTGTCAGATTTTGTAGGATTTAGTTCTGCAAACTTTTTTCAGTTTAAAATTGGTTCTTCATCTGATTTGAGAACAAAAATTGCATATTTTGACAATATTTATTTTTCTGTTAACCCAGGAACATTAAATACAAATAATTTTAATATTTCTAAAGTGAAAATGTATCCAAATCCAACTTCTAATGTTTTAAACCTTGAGTCAGTAGGAACTATTCAGAATATTGCAATTTACAATGTTTTAGGTCAGGAGGTATTGAATAAATTAACTAATGATACTTCAGTTAGTTTAGATATTTCAGGATTAAACGCAGGTGTTTATGTAATTAAAACTTTAATTGATGGAAATGTTTCATCAACGAAATTTATAAAAGAATAGTTTATATTATATACAATTTTTTAAGACTGTCAGAAATGACAGTCTTTTTTTTTAATCATTTTTTTATTATGTTTGTTATATATATCTTTATTTTTTAATCCTTATATAATGCAATTTCTAAAAATTCAAATTCAACTTTTTTTACTTCTGTTTTCTTTAGTTAGTATAGGACAACAATTACCTCCAATTGTAAAGTATTCTAAAGATATATATAAGGCTGGTATACAAAACTGGATGATTTCTCAAGATAATCAGCGTTTTATGTATTTTGCAAATAATGAAGGTTTATTAGAATTTAATGGATCAAAGTGGGTTTTAAATCCCTCGCCAAATGAAACTATTATTCGTTCTGTAAAATGTATTCAGGATAAAATATACACCGGTGCCTATATGGAGTTTGGTTATTGGCAACGAAATGCAAATGGAGAATTATTTTACACATCTTTAAGTAAATCTATCAAATCTAAAATTAACGATGATGAACAATTTTGGGGTATTTTTCCATTTGATAATTGGATACTTTTTCAATCTTTAGAAAAAATTTACGCCTACAATACCAAAACTAGGTTATTTACAATAATCGAACCAAAAAGCACTATTAATAAAGCTTTTAATACATCCAATGGTATATATTTTCATACTCCAAATGGTTTATTTGAAATAGATCAAGGGAAAAGTAAGTTGTTTTTAAGTAATGATATTATAAATCAAAATAAACTTATAAATATTTTTGAAACATCTGATGGCTTACTTTTAGTTACCCAAAAGCAAGGTATTTTTAAATATAAAAACGGTGTTTTATCTAAATTTCAGACAAATGTTGATACTGAAATACTGCAAAGTAATATTTATAGTAGTCAGTTATTATCTGATGAAAGTGTAGCACTTGGTTCAATTTCCAATGGTATTTTTATTTTATCTAAAGAAGGAAAATTAATATATCACATTACTCAAAATTCTGGATTAAGTAATAATACTGCACTTTCGTTATTTGAAGATTTAGATAAAAATTTATGGATAGGTTTAGATAATGGAATTAATTGTGTCAATTTAAAATCTCCTATCAATAGTTATATTGATAATACGGGAATTTTAGGTGCAATTTACGCATCGGCTACTCACAATAATAAGTTATATATTGGAACAAATCATGGTTTGTTTTTTAAAGATTTAAATTCTTCTTCCAAATTTGAATTTGTACAAAATACTAAAGGGCAGGTTTGGACTTTATTTTCTTTTAAGAATACCCTTTTTTGTGGACACGACTCGGGTACTTTTATTGTAAATGACTCCAATGCGAAACTAATTTATTCTGGTTCTGGAACTTGGAAGTTTGAACCCTATTTGGATGGAAATAATTTTATTTTACAAGGAAATTATAATGGTATTTCAGTTTTAGAAAAAGGCACAAATGACTGGACTTTTAAAAATAAAATTGAAGGATTCAATTATTCTTCTAAGTATTTTGAAATAATTAATAAAAAAGACGTTTATGTAAGTCATGAATATAAGGGAGTTTATTCATTTTCAATTGATGATTTATTGACTAAAGCTACTAAAGTTTTCAAATTTAAAAATCCCAAAAAAGGTAAAAATGCATGTTTAGTGAAATATAATAATCATATTTATTATGCTTATAAAGAGGGGGTTTTCAAATTAAATAATCAAACTAAAATATTTTATAAAGATAAATCATTAAGTTCTATATTTGAGAATGACGAATATGTTACTGGTAAAATGATTGTAGACAATTCGAATAAACTTTGGTTTTTTAGTAAAAACTACATCCATTATTTTTCCTCTGGAAAGCTATCTACTGAATTAAAAAAGAATAGTTTACCTATTCCTTGTTCAATGACCAATTCAATGCCAGGTTATGAAAATATTTTGCAATTGAATGATTTAAATTATTTGATTGGATCTACGGATGGTTATTATATTTTAAAGAACATTGATTTTAAATTTAGCAATTATAAAGTTTCGTTAATTAGAATTTCAAATTCAGGAGTTAATTCTAAACCAATAAATATTTCAATTAAAGATGAAGTGTATTTAAAGCACGATCAAAATAATTTAGAATTTAGTTATACTGTTCCGGAATATGATAATTTTATTAATGCTGAATATCAATATAAACTAATAGGTTTTAATGATAAATGGAGTGATTGGACTTTTAATTCAAAAGTTGTATTTGAAAATTTACCAGCAGGTGAATATACCTTTTATGTTAGAGCAAAAGTAGCAAATTCAATTACAGACAATATTGAATCATTTCCTTTTGTAATTTCTAAACCATTTTATTCGAACGGATGGGCGAAATTATTTTATTTTATTTTTTTGCTAATAATAGGGTTTTATATTCATAAATTTTACACAATTTTTCACGAAAAAAGACATCAAAGAATTATTGCTGAAAATAATGTTTTATTAGAACTTAAAGAATTAGAGAATGAACAAAAAATAATGAAAATTAAAAATGAACAGCTAATTCACGATGTTGATTTGAAAAATAAAGAATTAGCTGTGTCAACAATGAATCTTATTAAGAAAACAGAATTATTAAATATAATTAAAGCAGATTTAAATAACTCAATTGATAGTTCAACTAATAAAAGTATTAAAGCCGTAATTTCTACAATAAATAGCAATGTAAATGAAGAGAGTACTTGGAATGTTTTTAAAGAAGCCTTTGATAGTGCAGATAATAATTTTCTAAAGAAAGTTAAAGAATGTCATCCTACTTTGACACCTAATGATTTAAGACTCTGTGCTTATTTAAGATTAAACTTATCTTCTAAGGAAATTTCACCACTTTTAAATATATCTGTAAGAAGTGTTGAAATTAAAAGATATCGTTTGCGTAAAAAAATTGATTTACCTCACGAAAAAGGTTTAGTAGAGTATATTTTGTCAATATAGAAATTGAATTCCATATTAAAATACCTATACATTTACTCAACAAAACTAACAATTCCATAATTTAAATTGTATAAAATTTCCTATTTTTCTTATTTTTATTTTGAGTTTCAACAATAAATTCACAACTATACAAGTATTTATTTATAATGTCTGTATTTTGTTGTGGTTTTTTTTCTTTATTAAATGAAATTTCATCAGTATTTTTGAATTTATTATTATTATTTATTAAACCTTAATTAACCATTAATTTAATCTAGTACTTTAAATGAAAAATTTATTTTATTTACTAATTTTCTGCAATTCACTTTCTAGTTTTTCTCAAATAGAAAAAATTGCTATCCAAAAAAATGATTCCGATCATAGCATAACTATTGAAGGTAAAAAATTCATTATAAATGGAATGAATTGGGATTATTTTCCAATTGGCACTAATTATTCTTATAGTCTATGGAATCAAACCGATTCTTTTATTCAACAAGCACTTGACGACGAAATGGGTTTGCTGAAAAATATGGGTGTAAACACGATACGGGTTTATTCTGGGATTCCTAAAAAATGGATTGAATACATTAACACTAATTTTGGTATCTACACCATGTTAAATCACTCTTTTGGTAGATACGGTTTAACTATAGATGGTGTTTGGAAACCTAACACCGAATATTCAGATCCTAAAACAAGGAAACTTCTTCTAAATGAAGTTAAACAAATGGCCCAAGAGTATAAAGATACCAAAGGTCTATTGTTATTTCTTTTAGGGAATGAAAATAATTATGGCTTGTTTTGGGATGGAGCTGAAACAGAAAATATACCTGTTAAAGATAGAAAAGCTACAATTAGAGCTCGTTCTATGTATAAATTATTTAATGAAGCAGTAGTATCTATGAAAGCTATTGACTCTAATCATCCAATGGCTATTTGTAATGGAGATTTGCTTTTTCTTGACATAATAGCAGAAGAATGTAAAGATGTTGATGTTTTAGGAACAAACGTGTATAGAGGTGTTTCATTTGGAGATTTATTTGAAAGAGTCAAAAAAGAATATGGTAAGCCATTACTATTTACAGAATTTGGTTCAGATTCCTTTAATGCTATAACCAATCAAGAAGATCAAAACGCACAAGCTTTTTATTTAAAAGGCAATTGGAATGAAATATATAACAATGCTTCAGGTATGGGTAAAGCAGGAAATGCAATCGGTGGGTTTACTTTTCAATTTAGCGATGGTTGGTGGAAATACGGTCAAACTTCTAATTTAGATTTACATGATAATAATGCTTCATGGTCAAATGGAGGTTATCAAAAAGATTTCATTGAAGGTGAAAATAATATGAATGAAGAATGGTTTGGAATTTGTGCAAAAGGACCAACAAATGAAAAAGGTTTTTACCAATTATATCCCAGAGCTTCATATTATGTCCTAAAAGATATTCATAAATTTAATCCATTTTCAGCAAATGCTGATAAAGAAAAACTAAAAACTCTTTTTGATTCAGCTAATTTAATGGATGCAACACTTAGAGCTCGAGCAGACAAAGCGGCATTGGCCGGCAATGATGGTGGGATTTTAAAAATAAGTAATCTTAGAGCTGAATTCACCACCTTTAATACGGGTGGTAGTTTAATTTCAACTCCAAATTCAGATGATCCTAATACTGTAAATTATCCAAATAAACTTGGTTTTGATCACATGCAATCTTATTTTATTGGTGTTGAAGGAAATCCATCTGCCAATATGAAAGCAAATGTAAATTTCAATGTTTTAGGTAGAGTTGCTGAAAATCCTATTAATGAAATTTTTTATGAAAATAGAGGTAGGACTCAAAATTTTTCTACCCCTAATGGACCTATGGTGGTGAGTGACTTCAATAGAGTTCAAGTATATAATGCATCATATAAATGGAATGCTAAAGATTTTGATTTAAAAGGTTTTTATAGAACAGGTCATTATCATTGGGGTTATGAAGGTGATTTTTTTGCACTATATTCTGAAGCTAATTATGGACCTAATCTTGATATCTATAATGGAGAAACGCTTGGTTTTGAAATTGATGGAAAAAGAAGTCTTAAAGGATTTAAAGCAGCATTTGGACCTCAACTATGGTGGGGAGCAAATCCAGCTTATTTATTAAAATATGGAACAAAATTAGGAAAATTTGATGCTACTGTAGTGTATCACGAAGATATTAATCAAGTTGAAATTTCTGAAACAGTTTCATCAATTGCATTTCCAGTTCCAAAAACTAGAAGAGCTACAGTTCATTTTAAAACAAAACTAGGCGCTTTTGGTTTAGATGCAGGAGGTATTTGGGGAGGACAGCCATTGAATGGAAGAGAATTTCAAATGATGGATGGAAATAATGTTAAAGTTGACAAAATTAATACTAAAGATAACTGGGGAGGAAAAGCAAAGATTACATTTTCCAAAGGAAAATTTAATGCTTATACACAAGGTGCTGTTCAGGGTCTAGTTGCTTCCGGTGGAGCAGATAATGTTCAAACTTTTACGGGTTGGAGATTAAAAGATTCCGGGAGTGGTAACCAAATGAATTTTTTAGCTGGTTTTACCTATAATATAAATTCTAAATTACAAGTAGCACCAAATGTTTTATGGCAAAGACCTCTAGTCGAAGCAATGCCAAATGGAGTAAATGCTCCAGGACGACTTAGAAATGTTTTAGATGATCCATTTTTTGTTAGAGCAAACAGAGAAACATTAGGAGGAGAATTATTAATTACATATGATCCAACTCCAGCTACATGGATGTATGAATGGAATAATGATGTGGTTGAAGATGCAAAATTTGCATTTAGTACAGGTTTTGTTTATAGAAAATTACCTACAACAATGGATGCTGCTATTGGATTTTTATCTAATAGAACTCCTTTTGCTTTTGCTAAATCTGCTCCTGCGCAGAACTTATGGGAATCTAATACTAGAATTGTTTCAAAAATTAGTCCAGATTTAGGATTAATTGCAAACATCTATTTTGGAAACGGTCAAGCGAATGGAGATTCAGAAAGAACAATAAATAGAATGGGTGGTGATATTAGAATGATATACAAAAATGTGAAACTAGTTTCTTCCCTTAAATTTAATGATTGGGGACCTTTTGATTACCACCGAGATTTTAACTTAACTTATCCACTTCAATCTCAATTAGATGTTTCAACATCTTTAGGAAAACCAAGCTGGAATATTTTACCAGATACAAGAATTGGTTTAATGGGTATTTGGCGATCGTTAAATCAATATTCTCCTAGATATTCTCCAACTTTTGTTCCTGCAAATACCTATCCTGCAGTGCCTGCTTTAAGTCCAGTTGGTTTTGGTAATGGTTCAGAATGGGAAATTAGAACATATATTCATATTAATATTGGTAAATAATTTAAAATAATAAAAATGAAAAATAGAAAAATTAATTATTTAAGAAACATTTTCCTATTGACAGTTGTTACATTTGTCAATTTGAATTGTGAAAGAGATTTATCAGATGAAGCTCAAGATGCAACATTTCCTAAAACAGCTGAAGTGTTTACAGATGTCCCTGTGGGTATGGGTACTAACTTTTACTTTCCTTATGGACCTGATGCTAATAACCCAGTTGGATCAAAATTTAGTGCTTGGTCAGTAGATACTAATGTGAGTTATAAGGGTAATGCTTCAATGCGTTTTGATGTGCCTAATTCAAACGATCCTCTGGGAAATTATGCTGGAGGTATTTTAAGAGTAGATGGGACAGGTAGAAATTTAACTGGATATGATGCTCTTACTTTTTGGGCTAAAGCCTCTCAAGGAGTAACAATTGGAGAAATTGGTTTTGGAGAAGATTTTTATCCTAATAAATACATGTCTACAATGACCAATATTAGCTTAGGTACAGCCTGGACAAAATACATTATTCCAATTCCAGATGCTTCAAAATTATTGCAAGAAAAAGGGATGTTTAGATATTCTGCGGGTACTCAAGGTACAAATGGCGCAGGATATACGTTTTGGATTGATGAATTAAAATTTGAAAAGTTAGGTACTATTTTGCCGTTACAAGCTTCAATAATGAATGGTAATAACATTACTAGATCTACATTTGTAGGTGTAACATCAACTGTAACAGGTGTATTAACCACTTTTAATATGCCAAATGGTATCAATCAATCGGTTAATATTAGTCCAGCTTTTTTAAATTTTACGTCCTCAAATACTGCTGTAGCAACTGTTAATGATTCTGGTGTAGTAACACCAATAAGTGCAGGAACTGCTGTAATTACGGCTACTTTTAACGGACAACCCGCATTAGGAAGTTTGACAATAAATTGTTCAGGTAGTTATATTAACGCACCAACACCAACTTTAAGTCCAGCTAATGTAATTTCCATATTCTCGGATAGATATACTAATGTTCCTGTTAATTATTATAACGGGTATTGGCAGCCATGGCAAACTACAGAATCTAATAACTTTTCAGTTTTGGGAGATAATGTGTTAAATTATACCAACTTTAATTTTGTTGGTATTGAGTTTAGCAGTCCAACAGTGAATGCAAATAGTATGACGCATATTCATTTAGATGCTTTTATTCCGGGACAAATAGCGCCAGGTAGACAATTAAGAGTACTAGTAGTTGATTTTGGCGCAAATGGTGTTTTTGGTGGAGGTGATGATACTAGACATTCTACAACATTTACATCAACAACCTCTACCGCTGTGGTATCTCAAAATTGGATTTCAATTGAAATTCCATTTTCTGCTATGCCTGGTTTGTTAAGTAGATCAAACCTAGCTCAAATTATTCTCGAAGGTGGGGATAATTCAATATTGTATGTAGATAATATATATTTTCACAATTAAAAATAAATAAAAAGATGATTTCTAATAAAATTATAAACAAAATTATCATAACTACTGCTATTATTTTTTCATTAAATAGTTGCACTAATAATGATAAACAAACTGTTGTTACTAAAAACACCTTAGTAATGAGTGATGAATTTAATGTGAATGGGGCTCCAAATCCTAATTTATGGACTTATAACATTGGTACAGGTAGTAATGGTTGGGGAAACAACGAGTTGCAATATTACACCAGCAGAGCTCAAAATATTATAGTTGAAAATGGGGTTTTAAAAATTACTGCACGTAGAGAACAATATATGGGTGAAGCTTTTACATCAGCCCGTATAGTAACTAAAGGTAAATTTGAAACTAA
Source organism: Chitinophaga pinensis (assembly GCA_943324545.2). Classification (GTDB taxonomy): domain Bacteria; phylum Bacteroidota; class Bacteroidia; order Flavobacteriales; family Flavobacteriaceae; genus Flavobacterium. The sequence goes on along the minus strand of CALPMA020000001.1, from coordinate 13,793 downwards.
GTATGGCAGAATTGAAGCAAGAATAAAATTACCTAGAGGTAAAGGTTTATGGCCTGCTTTTTGGATGTTAGGCTCCAATTCTGACACAGCTATTTGGCCTCAATGTGGAGAAATTGATATTATGGAATATTTAGGAAATAGCCCAACTAAAGTGTTTGGAACTGTTCATGGTCCAGGTTATTCGGGAGGTAATGCAATTACAAAAACGTATACTTTACCAAATAGCAGATTTGATACTGATTTCCATGTTTTTGGCGTAGAATGGGATCAAAATTATATTAACTTTTATGTTGATGATGTACTTTATAATCAAATTACCCCATCAAATGTAACTGGTGACTGGGTTTTTAACAACCCTTTTTATATAATACTAAACATGGCTGTAGGAGGTAATTACCCAGGTGCTCCAAATAGTGAAACCCCATTTCCACAAGAAATGTTAATAGATTATGTTAGAGTTTACCAATAATTTCTTTTAATAAAATAGGGATTACAAACAATATTTAATGTCTAAATACAACTAAGAAATACAATTAAATTCTAGTAATTATGGGCCAAAATAACTTTACATCTGACACAAATATTTTTGTAAATAATAAGAAAGAAATAAAATTAGAATCGGTTTTCATCAATAATGAAATGTTTTTTAAAATCACTAATAATGATTTGATGCGCCCCTTTTTTATTAGTATCGTAAGTGATTCAAATCACTGGATGTTTATTTCAAGTAATGGCGGATTAACAGCTGGTAGAAAAAACGCTGAGTTCGCCCTTTTTCCTTATTACACAGATGATAAAATATCAGAATTTTCAGATATTACAGGAAGTAAAACTATTTTTCAAATTGAAAAAAACAACGAGAAATATATTTGGGAACCATTCTCTGAACGTTTTAATGAAACCTATAATTTAACTAGAAATCTATATAAGAATGAATTTGGTAATAAAATTATTTTTGAAGAAATTCATAATGATTTTAATTTGACATTTAGATACCAATGGAATTCTAGTAATTTGTTTGGTTTCGTTAAAAAATCAGAATTGATTAACGACTCTCAAAATAATTACAATATAAACATCTTAGACGGAATTCAAAATATATTACCTCAAGGAGTTAATAGTGACTTACAAGCTACAACTAGTAATTTGGTTGATGCCTATAAAAGAAATGAACTTCACTTGGATAGTGGCTTAGGGATTTTTGCTTTAAGTGCAATTATCGTTGATAAAGCAGAACCTAGTGAAGCATTAAAAGCAAATATTGTATGGTCTTTGGGATTAGATAAGCCAATTTATTTACTTTCCTCTCTTCAACTTTCAGCATTTAGAAAATTTCAAGAAATACATCAAGAAACAGATATAAAAGGAGAAAAAGGAGCTTATTTCATTTCAACAAAATTGGTTTCAGAAAAAAAATCAACTAAAACTTGGAAAATAATAGCTAATGTGAACCAAAACCAATCGCAAGTTTTTCAAATTGCTGATTCAATTTCTAACGACCTAACTCTTGAAAATCAAATTATTCAAGATATCGATTTAGGTACTCAAAATCTTATTGCACTTAATGCAACTGCTGATGGATTAAAATTTACAGCAGATAAACGTAAAGATTCTCGTCATTTTTCAAATGTTCTGTTTAACATTATGCGAGGTGGTATTTTTGATAACAATTATACTATTGAGAAAAATGATTTTGTAAACTATATCGCTAAAGCAAACAAAATTTTATTTAAAGAAGAACAGGTTTTTTTAAATAACCTACCAAATACTTTTGATTATTCATTTCTTCAACAACTAATTTTTAATCTCAATAATTCGGATTTAATTCGACTTTGTACGGAATATCTTCCATTAAAGTTCAGTCGTAGACATGGTGATCCAAGTCGTCCATGGAATAAGTTTTCAATTAATACAAAAAGTGAAATTGACGGATCAAAAATATTAGATTATGAAGGAAATTGGCGTGATATTTTCCAAAATTGGGAAGCATTAGCAAACTCTTATCCACAGTTTATCGTCGGTATGATTCATAAGTTTTTAAATGCATCAACTTTTGACGGCTATAATCCTTATCGTGTTACAAAAGATGGATTTGATTGGGAAACGATTGAGCCAGATAACCCATGGTCATACATTGGTTATTGGGGTGATCATCAGATTATATATTTATTAAAGTTTTTAGAATTTATAGAAAATTATCAACCAGGAAAACTAAATTCTTATTTTGATAAAGAGTATTTTGTTTATGCTGCGGTTCCTTACAATATAAAACCTTATAAAGACATTTTAATCAACCCAAAAGATACAATAGAATTTAATCAAGAATGGGATGCCAAAATCAATCAACGACGCAAGCAAAATGGAGCTGATGGTGCCTTATTAAGAGATAATAATGGAGATATATATCATGTAAATTTAATAGAAAAATTATTAGCTACTATTTTAGCTAAAATGTCCAACTTTATTCCAGAAGCAGGTATTTGGATGAATACCCAAAGACCAGAATGGAATGATGCAAATAATGCTTTAGTAGGTAATGGTGTTTCTATGGTTACCCTTAATTATTTGAGAAGATTTTTAAAGTTCTTTCAACAACTTTTAGATAATTCTAACCTCGAAACAATTAAAATTTCTAATGAAATGGTTGAGTTTTACCATGCTATTAGAGAGTGCTTACTTTCCCAACATTACTTATTATCAGGTTCAATTTCAAATGAAGATAGAAAAAAAATACTTGATTCTTTGGGCCAAGCAGCTTATGAATATAGATTTCATATTTATAATAACGGATTTTGGGGTAAAAAAAGAACACATTCTATGCAAGGTTTGAAAATTTTTACTCAAGTTAGTATTGATTTCATTGAACATTCAATTAGAGCAAACCAAAGAGAAGATCATCTTTTTCATGCTTATAATTTAATGTCTGTTGAAAATAATGGTATTTCAATTTCTTATTTACCAGAAATGTTAGAAGGTCAAGTTGCCATTTTAAGTTCTGGATTTCTTTCCGCAAAACAATCAATTAAAGTGTTGGACGCTCTAAGAAATAGTAATTTGTTCAGAAAAGATCAAAATAGCTATATTTTATATCCAAATAAAGAATTACCTAAATTTTTAGAAAAAAATACGATTCCAAAGGAAAGCATAGAAAAGTCATCTTTATTGAAACAGCTTTTAAGCCATTCTAATTTTCAACTAATTAATAAAGATATTAAAGGAAATTTTCATTTTAATGGAAATTTCCATAACGCCACGGATTTAAAAATTGCTTTGGAACATTTGGCATTAAATAACGATTTAAAAGAGTTAGTAAATAAAGATACTGATCTTGTATTACAAATTTTTGAAGAAGTATTTAATCATAAGGCATTTACAGGTCGATCAGGAACTTTTTATGGTTATGAAGGTTTGGGATCTATTTATTGGCACATGGTTTCTAAGTTACATTTAGCCGTTTTAGAAGTAATTAATAAAGCAATAGATTCTAATGAAGACCAAACAACAGTTAAAGCCTTAGTGCAACATTTTGATGAAATTGGAGCTGGAATTGGCATTCATAAATCGCCTAAAGTCTACGGTGCTTTTCCAACCGATCCTTATTCACATACTCCTTTTGGTAAAGGTGCTCAACAACCTGGAATGACAGGTCAAGTGAAAGAAGATATCCTAGTGCAGATAGGTGAATTTGGTGTAAAAGTAAAAGATGGGAAATTACATTTTCAGCCAACCTTTCTAAAAAAAGAGGCGTTTTTATCCAATGATACCCATGTTATTTTTATAATGGTTGACGGTTCAAAAAATCATATTCATCTTAAGAAAAATAGCTTAGCTTTTACAACATGTCAAGTACCAGTTGTTTATAAAATTCATACAACAAGTAAAATTGTTTTGAACTATAAAAATGGAGAAACAAAAACTATTGATTTGTTAGAATTAAACAAAGAAGATAGTATTAAAATTTTTAACCGAACTAATGAAATTACTTTAATTGAGGTGTATTTAAACCAAAGTATTTTAATATTATGAAACATCTGATTTACATCATATTACTATTATTTATATCATGTAAACCAATGATTACTAGCAATCTAGTTTCAAAAGAAATGACCGCGAAAAAATTATTAGGAAATCCTAAATATCAAGGCATTTGCTATGGTGGCTATCGAACCAATTCAAGAGATATAGAACCAAATGTATCCGAAGTTAAGGACGATTTAAAAATTTTAGCAGCTTTAGATATTAAAATTATCAGAACCTATAATCTGCATCGTGAAGAAATAGTAAATGTGCTTAAAGCCATAACTGAATTAAAAAAAGAAAATCCCAAGTTTGAAATGTATGTGATGTTAGGCGTTTGGATTGATTGTAAAAATGCTTGGACAGAAATTCCACCAATTCATGAAGAAGAAAGTCAACGTAATACAATTGAAATTCAAAAAGCTGTGGAATTATCCAATCAATATCCAGAGATTATTAAAATTATTTCTGTTGGAAATGAAGCAATGGTTAAATGGGCGACCAGTTATTATGTTACACCATCTATAATTTTAAAATGGGTTAATCATTTACAAGAATTAAAAAAAACAAAACAATTACCAAAAAATCTATGGATAACAAGCTCAGACAATTATCTTTCTTGGGGAGGAGGAGATGAGCAATATCAAACCGAAGATTTGAATAGATTAATAAAAGCGGTAGATTATATTTCCTTGCATACGTATCCTATTCACGACGAACGTTATTTTCCACAAATATGGGGAATTAAAGAAAATGAAATAAATCTATCCGATAAAATGAAAATAGATGCGGCTATGTTGCGAGCTAGAGATTATGCTTTTTCACAATATAATGGAGTTGTAAAATATATGAAATCGATTGGCGTAGATAAGCCAGTTCAAATTGGTGAAACCGGTTGGACTACCATTGATAATTTGTATTACGGAGATACAGGTTCCAAAGCAGCCGACGAATACAAAGCAGCTCAATATTATAAATTGATACGAGAGTGGTCAAACAAAGAAAAAATTACTTGTTTTTATTTTGAGGCTTTTGATGAAAATTGGAAAGATGCTTCAAATCCTTTAGGTTCAGAAAATCATTTTGGATTGATCAATTTGCAAAACCAAGCCAAATTTGCGCTTTGGGATAAAGTTGATAAAGGAATTTTTAATGGTTTAACCCGCAATGGAAAACCAATTGTAAAAACCTATAATGGAGATGAAAACACTTTATGGCAGAATGTAAAAGTTCCAAGACTAATTTTTCAAAATTAATTATGGCTAAAATTTATTTTAAAATAACGCCTTTTAAACTTTTTATAACTAGTATTATATTTTCAATATATAGTTGCTCAAGCACAAAAGAAATGAAAGTGCAAGTATATGAAACATCTTCAAGTGGAAATTATTTGACAAAAATCACCCAATTTTCAAACAAAGGTACTTCAGTTGTTTTATCAATCAATCCGGAAGAAAAATTTCAAACGATTACAGGTTTTGGAGGATCATTTACAGAATCTTCAGCCTATTTATTAAATCGATTAAGTAAAAAAAACAAAAAAAAATCTTAAATGCCTATTTCAGCGAATCAGGTGCTAATTATTCTTTAACACGAACCCATATTGCTTCTTGTGATTTTTCTCTTAGTAATTATACGTATGCTAAAGTTGAAAATGATAGGTCTTTGGAGCATTTTACAATAGAAGATGATAAGCCCGATTTAATTCCTATGATTTTAGACGCAAAAGCTATTTCTAAAGATGGATTTAAAATTATTTCTTCTCCTTGGTCATGTCCGCCATGGATGAAAGATAATAAAAGCTATGTTGGAGGAAAATTATTACCAGAATTTAATGACACTTTTTCCCTTTATTTTTCAAAATATTTAAAAGCCTATAAAAATGAAGGTATTGATATCTGGGGAATTACCGTAATAAATGAACCCCATGGAAATGGAAATAATTGGGAAAGCACACTTTTTTCTCCAGAAGAAATGACCCTTTTTGTTCAAAATCATCTTGGTCCAAAATTAGAAAAAGACGGTTGGAAAGATTTAAAGATTTTAGGTTATGACCAAAACAGAGCGGGTATACCAGAATGGGTGGATGCTATTTATAAAAATGAAGCCACTTCAAAATATTTTGCCGGAACTGCCATTCATTGGTATGAAAGCACGTTTGATTATTTTGCTAAAGAATTACAATATGCTCACAATAAAGCACCAAATAAATACCTAATCGAAACCGAAGGTTGTATCGATTCTGAAATTCCGCATTGGCAAGATGATGCTTGGTATTGGAAAAAAGAAGCAACAGATTGGGGTTGGGATTGGGCAAGTGAAAAAGACAAACCCTTACATCCAAAATATGCTCCAGTAAATCGTTATGCCATGGATATAATTGGTTGTTTAAACAATTGGGTAGATGGATGGATAGATTGGAATATGGTTTTAGACAGACAAGGCGGTCCAAATTGGTTTAAAAACTGGTGCGTGGCTCCAATACTTGTTGATGATAAAAATGATGAGGTTTATTTTACACCTTTGTATTATGTGATGGCTCATTTCAGTAAATTTATGCGACCAGGAGCTATAAAAATTGGATGTCAAATAGATAACAAAGAATTAGTAGCAACTGCAGTTAAGAATCTAGATGGTACCATTGCAATAGCTGTTTTTAATCCATCTGCTCGTTCTCATAAAATTGATATTCAGTTAAATAAAAAAAATAAAGTGATTACAATAGATGCAAATGCACTTCAAACAATAATAATTAAACCTAATTAATTGCATAATAAAAATATAGCTTATGTTAAATAATATAACAAATACCAAAGTGATTGTTCCAATGAGTCAAAAAATTGCTTTTGGATTAGGGATGCTCGCCAACCAAATGTTTCCAGCTGCTTTAGGAATTTTCATGGTAGTTTTAGTCGAAAACTTAGGGATGCCCTCATGGATGTGGGGCGTTTTATTTTTTGTGCCCAGAATAGTTGATGCTTTTTTCGATCCTATCATGGGTTTTATATCCGATAATACAAAATCAGATTGGGGAAGAAGAAGGCAATATGTATTTGTGGGCTCCATCATTATGGGAATTTCATTTATAATTATGTGGCAATTATATCGCGAAAATAGTGTTACCTATAATTTCATATTTTTTCTTGTAATGTCACTAATTTTTCACATTGGGCTTTCCATCTTTAGCGTACCATATGTTGCAATGGGATATGAGATGAGTGACGATTTTCATGAGCGCACCAGTATTATGGCTATTTCTCAATGGATAGGTCAGTGGGCTTGGGTTATTGCACCATGGTTTTGGGTAATCATGTACGATCCATCTTGGTTTCCAAATGCAGATACTGCGACAAGAACCTTAGCCATTTGGGTAGGATTAGTTTTTATGCTTTTAGCTATGGTTCCTGCTATTTTTATTAAAAGCAAATCAACTAAATTTGATGATACATTAAAACCATTAACAGTTAGAACTATTGGAGGAAGTTTAAAAGAAATATTAAGTAGTTTTAAAGAAGCATTTTCAAATAAAGCATTTAGAAAACTTTGTATTGCTACATTTTTTATTTTTAATGCTTTCAATACGGTTGCGGGTTTTACTTTTTTTATTGTTGTGTATTATCTATTTAATGGTGATACTGCAGCTGCATATCCATGGCCAACTCTTTTTGGGTGTTTGGGTGCATTGGCAACTACATTTATAGTAATACCAATGGTAGCTTGGATGTCAAAAAAAATGGAGAAAAAAACGGTATTTTTAATTTCTCAAGGTATTTCTGTAATTGGATATATATTGCTTTGGTTACTTTTTATTCCAGGTAAACCTTACATGTTTTTATTTGCATTACCTTTTTTTTCATTTGGTATTGGAAGTTTATTTACGCTAATGATGTCTATGACTGCTGATGTATGTGATATGGATGAATTAGAATCTGGTAAAAGGAGAGAAGGTATTTTTGGAGCCATTTATTGGTGGATGGTAAAGTTTGGTTTTGCAATTGCAGGTTTATTAACGGGTGTTATCATGTCAGCTGTGGCATTCAAAGCTGGTGCGCCTACCCAACCAGAAGGTGCTGTTACAGGGTTAAGATTGTTTTTTTCAGGAGTGCCAATATTTGGTACATTAATAGCCATGTACATTATGTGGGATTATGATCTTACGGAGAAAAAAGCAAATGAGATAAAAAAAGAATTAGAAGAAAGGAAATTATTAGTAAAGAAAAAAGTTGACCAATTGTAAGTAAAACAGTAAATGAATCATTTCCATAGAATAATAATTATGAAAAATAATACACTATTTCAAATTCTGATAACGCTATTTTTTGCGACACAATTTGGTTTTGCCCAAGTTGATGTAATTTACAACAATTTAGTGTGGTCAGATGAATTTGATGGTAATGGCGTTATAAATGCTACCAAATGGCACCATCAAATACAAATTCCAGCCGGTGGAAGTTGGTATAATGGCGAAGTACAACATTACACGAACCAACTTACAAATTCATCTGTAACTGGTGGTTTTCTTAATATTACAGCAAAAAAAGAACCTTACACCAGTCAAGGTGTTACAAAACAATATACTTCTGCACGATTAAATTCAAAATTTGCTTTTCTGTACGGTCGTGTGGACATTCGTGCAAAAATTCCAACCAATCAAGGTACTTGGCCTGCTTTATGGTTGTTAGGGAAAAATATTAATGAAGATGGTGGTTTTTTTGATGCTCAATTTGGAACAACCGGTTGGCCTGCTTGTGGTGAAATTGATATTATGGAACATGGTATTACACAATCGCAACCTGCAGGTTACGTACAAAGTGCGATCCATACCCCTTCTTCTTTTGGAAGTACAGTAAATCATGGCGGAACCATAGCAGCAAATTTAGGAACAGATTACCACGTATATTCCATGAATTGGTCTCCTTTTCAAATTACTTTTTTATTGGACGGAGTAGTTTTTTATACCTATAATCCTGCAGTAAAAACGCCGAGTAATTGGCCTTTTAACGCCGAGCAATATTTATTATTAAATATCGCTATGGGTGGCGTAGCGGGAACCATTCCTTCAAACTTCAATCAAGCGACTATGGTTATCGATTATGTTAGAGTATATCAAAACACTACTGTCGACACACAAGCGCCAACTAATTTCACGGCTACTATTGGTACAGTGACTAGCTCAACTATTGAATTGTTATTAAACGGAAATGATAATTCAGGTAATGTTTCATATAGTATTAACTATAATGGTGGAAGTATTAATACGGCTAGCCCTTCAGGAATTCAAAAATCAGTCGTGGTTCCTAACTTAAATCCTAATACAAATTATGTTTTTTCAATAGCAGCAAGAGATTTGGCAGGAAATAATTTTGTATCAAATCCAATTGTAATTAATGCGACTACAACCAGTGTAATTGGTTGCTTTGGAACTAGCAATTTAGCACAAATAGGGTCTTTTTCAACAGGATATAAATATGCGTTTGAAACATTAGGAACCAATGTAAAAATTAATTTTGAATTGCTAGATACAGATAAAGTAGGTGTTGTGGCATTTTTGTGGAAACAAAGCCCATTTGCTGAAACTCAAATGACAAATGTAACAGGAAATATTTTCACTCATACTATTACTGGACAAACTATCGGTAATACAATAATTTATGGAGTGAAGTTTGCATATGCTGGCGGTATGTCGGTTACAAATTATTATTCATATGTAGTAGGGAGTAATTGTGCTTTAGAAGTGGCATCAATTGATCAACCTTTAGATTTTACATTCCCAAATCCCGTAGAAAATTTCATAAATATAATTTCTAAAGATATTATTGACAAAGTCGAAGTTTATAATATGACAGGAATTTTAGTTATAGAAAATAAAAGCGATACTCAAAAAATTGATATTAAAAATCTATCACAAGGGATTTATTTACTTGCAGTTTACTCCGGAGACAAAAGAAATGTCAAAAAAATGATTGTGAAATAAAATTTAAAATTTATTAACAACAAATTAATACCACAAAATCTAATTTTGTGGGGTATTTTTAAATTAATATAAAATATTAAAATCATTTAAGTATTTAATTTTTCAAATAAAATTTGTTTTTCAAATAAATTTTATACTATATTTGTTTTAATATTAATTCTAATTTAACATTTGCCTATAGAAAAAACTACTTTTTAGAGATAATTCTCCAATTTTTATTAAACAACTAAAAAGTATTTTTATGGCTAATGTACAAATCCCAGACGCGTTATTGGTAAAAAATTACATAGCAGGTGATGAAAATTCCTTGTCTATATTAATTAACAGACACCAATCAAAGATTTACGGTTTTATCTATTCTAAATTATCAGATAGAGATATAGCAGACGATATCTTTCAAGATACTTTTATTAAAGTAATTAAAACCCTGAAATCTAATTCTTACAATGAAGAAGGTAAATTTTTACCTTGGGTAATGCGAATTTCGCACAATTTAATTATCGATTATTATAGAAAAAATAAAAAAATGCCAATGTTTAGAGAAACAGAAGAATTTTCAATATTTTCTATTATGTCAGATAATGTTCCGAACATTGAATCTCAAATGATCACTTCACAGGTAGAGTCTGATTTAAGAAAATTAATTAAAGAGCTTCCTGAAGATCAAAAAGAAGTTTTGATGATGAGGATGTATCAAGACCTTAGTTTTAAAGAAATCTCAGAATTAACTGGGGTTAGCATCAACACTGCCTTAGGTAGAATGCGCTATGCAATAATGAACTTAAGAAAAGTTATTGACAAACATCAAATTATATTAACAAATTAATACTATTTGAATAGATATTTCGTTATAATAAAATAGAAATTAATTCTAATATATTATGGCGAAAATTTACTCTAAAGAAGTTTTAGGAATTTCAAAAAAAGTACCAAAAAAAGAAACAATTCAATTCTTATTAAACTATTCAAAAGCTTTGAATATCCTTAAAATTGGTAATAAATCATTCGAAATTCTAGCTAACTAATCAAAATCCCGATAGCTTTATCGGGATTTTTTTTTGTAATATTCTTCAATCAACGATTTTCGACCGATAGTTTTCGTAATAATATCGGTTTCTAAATTCCAACCTCGTGCTGGGGAATATTCACGCCCGTACCAAATTATTTGCAAGTGTAAATCGTTCCAAATCTCCTCTGGAAATATTCGTTTTGCATCTTTCTCTGTTTGAACCACATTTTTCCCATTTGTTAAATTCCAACGGTACATTAACCTATGAATGTGTGTATCTACTGGGAAAGCAGGAACTCTAAAAGCTTGTGACATCACTACACTTGCTGTTTTATGCCCCACAGCCGGAAGTTCCTCTAATGATTTTAAATCCTGAGGAACTTTACCATCGTATTTTTCAATTAGAATATGAGACAACCCATGAATTCCTTTTGATTTCATAGGTGATAATCCACAAGGACGAATAATTTCTTTAATTTCTTCCACTGACATTTTCACCATATCATAGGGATTGTCTGCTTTTGCAAACAACAAAGGGGTAATCTTATTCACTCTCACATCAGTACATTGTGCTGATAGTAACACTGCAATTAGTAAAGTATAAGGGTCTTTGTGGTCAAGTGGAATAGGAATACTAGGATATTTTTCTTTTAACGTATTAATAACAAATGTTATTCGTTCTTGCTTATTCATTTTTCGTTAAATTTGAACCGTAAATTTACTATAATTATTGTATTGATTTTCAATTTCAAATAGGCAGTTTTAATTTAAAAATACATTCTATGACCACATTAAAAAAAGGGGATAAAGCCCCACAATTTTCAGGAGTAGATCAAGATGGATTTACTCATAAATTAGCCGATTACAATGGGAAAAAGTTAGTTGTTTTCTTTTATCCAAAGGCAAATACTCCAGGTTGTACAGCTGAAGCATGTGATTTACGTGACAATTTTGAGCGTTTTCAAGCTAATAATTATGCTATTCTAGGCGTTAGTGCAGATTCTCAAAAAGACCAAGCTAAATTTAAAAACAAGTTTGAATTTCCTTTTCCACTTTTAGCCGACGAAGACAAATCGGTTATTCACGCATTCGGAGTTTGGGGACCAAAAAAATTCATGGGTAAGGAATACGATGGTATCTACAGAACTACCTTCATTATTGATGAAAATGGCTTGATTGATGAAGTAATTTCTGATGTAAAAACTAAAGAACACTCCAATCAAATTCTGAAATAGGACTATTTTTATTATAGTTTACATTTAATCAATTTAAAATAATAAAGCCAGTAATATCTCCTGGCTTTATTATTTATTAGTAATTTAAATTAGTTATTTATTTATTTCTAATACTTTATTTGGGTCGTAGCCAAAAAGTTGGTGTTTCTTAATTATTTCACTAATACCTTGAGGAAGCATACTTTCCCAACCGCTTTGTCCGTCGCTGATCATTTTTAGAACCTCTCGAGAGAAAATTTCTAAATTTTGAGGGTCGTAATCTTCAATATCGATTACTTTTCCATTGAATTTAAAGAATTTGTATAACTCTTTCATTCTTGGATGAACCTTTAAATTTTCAGAATTGATAATCTCTTTGTTTTCTGCAATCATCGGATATAAGAAAACTTTTAAATCACGATAAAATAATTTACCAAAAGCTTCTAATATTCCACCACTTAAATGGCGGTAGTATTTTTCATCAAAAATATCAATTAAATTGTTAACACCCATTGCCAATCCCATTCGTGCTTTGGTATATTTAGAGAAGTATTCCACCACTTTGTAATATTCTTGGAAATTGGAAATCATTACCGTTTGCCCAAGTGAACAAAGTAATTCGGCTCTATCCATGAAATCACGTTCGTCAATTTCTCCGTCAGAACGCAAATTCGAAAGGGTAATTTCGAATACTACTAGCGTATTATCTTTATCAACCTTATTTTCGTTTAAAAACATTTTTAAGGAATGTTCGTACATGTCCATATTTACCTTGGTTACCGGTCTGAAACTACCACGTAAAGCCAAGATATTTTTTTTATATAAAATTGCAGCTGGCAAGATATTATTTCCACTTGGGTCAAACATAACCGCGTCTGTCATGCCATTTTTTACTAGTTGCAAACTCATTAATCGGTTGTCAACATTTGCAAAGCGAGGTCCCGAAAAATTTATAGTATCAATCTCTAATTGGTCTTTGTCCAAGTGATCGTATAAATAACGAAGAAGTTTTTTGGGATCATTGTATTTGTAGTAGGCACCGTATATTAAGTTTACGCCTAAAATTCCTAGGGTTTCCTGTTGCAATCGCGCATCAGTTTCTTTAAATCGAATGTGAATGATAATTTCGTTTATTGCTTCGTCAGGTTCAATTTGAAATCGAATTCCAACCCATCCGTGACCTTTGAATTTTTTTGCGAAGTCAATAGTTGCAACAGTATTAGCGTAACTAAAAAACATTTTATTAGGATGTTTTTCTCTGCTTAACCGGTTTTCAATTAATGCATATTCGTGAGACAGCATTTTTTTTAAACGACTTTCAGTTACATACCTTCCGTCTTCTTCATCGCCATAAATAGCATCACTAAAATCTTTATCGTAGGCCGACATTGCCTTTGCAATTGTTCCTGAAGAACCTCCAGCTCTAAAAAAATGTCTTACCGTTTCTTGTCCAGCCCCGATTTCAGCAAAAGTCCCGTAGATGTTTTCGTTTAAATTGATACGAAGTGCTTTGTCTTTAATTGAAGGGATTTGTTCGATGACTTTGTCACCTTTTAATTTAATTTCAGTCACTTTTTTA